>JAUYTF010000129.1 GCA_030695285.1 Eubacteriales bacterium
CCACGTCCTCCGGCGGCACAGCGACGGCAGCACCCGACTCGGCTAACGAAGCGCCCTCAGCCACGGAAGCACCCGTGTCGGAAGACGTCAGCTACAGCGCATCCTATAGCGCGGATGGACTGGTTTCGGTTTCCAGCGCCATGCTTGGCAAACCCTACGCATGGTCGGAAGAAAGCCCGTCCAAGGGATTTGACTGCTCCGGCCTCGTCTATTTCAGTCTCCGTACATGCGGTTTGAGCACCAGCCGATATAGCGCGGCGGGATTCTCATCCGTCAGCAAATGGACGGAAATCACGTCCATCGGCGACCTGCAGAAGGGCGATTTGGTGTTCTTTAAGAATGATACTTCCACTAGAGTGAGTCATACCGGGATCTACGTCGGGGGCGGGAAATTTGTTCATGCATCGTCCAGCTCAGGCAAGGTGATTACGAGCTCGATCTCAACCTCGTACTGGACTCGCAACTTCGTCAACGGCAGACGCGTGTTCTAATATGGAATCGTGTATGTTATGCCCGCGTAAATGCGGCGCGGATCGCGAATCGCAGCGCGGTTTATGCGGCGCGGAATCTCTGCCGCGCGTTGCAAAGGCCATGCTCCATCAATGGGAGGAGCCGTTCATCAGCGGAACGCGCGGGTCAGGCACCGTGTTTTTCTCCGGCTGCAACCTCGGCTGCGTCTATTGCCAGAATCACACGATTCGCGACGGCGGTATCGGGGAACTATATGATGCAAACGTGCTGACAAGCATCTATCTCTCGCTGCAACACGACGGCGCGCACAACATCAACCTCGTCACCGCCGCGCCTTATGTGCCACAGGTTGCCGAAAGTCTGCGCCGCGCAAGAGCGCAGGGTTTAACGATCCCGGTTGTGTATAACTCCAGTGGGTATGAGTGCGTGGATGCGCTCAAGCAACTGGACGAGCTCATCGATGTGTATCTGCCGGATTGGAAATACGTCTCCCCCCTGCTGTCGGAGAAGTTTTCCAACGCGCCGGATTATGCAATCATCACTTCAGCAGCAATTTCGGAGATGCATCGTCAGGTTGGTGAGTTGGTTTTGGATGAAGAAGGTCTTGCGCAGCGCGGCATGGTGATCCGCCATTTAATTCTGCCGGGGTGCGCGGACGATTCGCGAAAGATTCTGGATGCGATCGTAAAATTACTGCCGCTTTCCACGCATGTGTCTCTCATGAGTCAGTATACGCCGCAGGTCTATACAACCGAGTTTCCGCTCAACCGCAGAATCACAGAGCGAGAGTATGATCGCGTGATCTCGTATGCGCTCTCACTGGGGCTATACAACATCTTGATTCAGAATCGGAATTCTGCGCAGTCCTCCTATACGCCAGATTTCACAGATCAGATATAAATTTGACACAATTTGCGCATAGATTTGCTTGCAATTGCATAATTCGGGTGTTATACTTGGGGCAAGAAAAGTTAATAAGTTTCCGTCCGTTCTGTTCGTTTTTTCATTACCGATTTCCTCCTTAAACCGCGTAACCGAACTACTACGTAACATCATAATTACTTTCTGGTGGATAGGGCACCATCGGAAAGGCTTAGCGGACGGGAAGTACAAAGGAGCCAAGTAATTGGCTCCTTGTCTATATTTTGGCTAGCAGTTCGAAACTGCCTCCACATTTTGGCTTTACTTATGAGCCGAGAAATTGGCTCATTGTTTATTTTTGGCTTAACTTTTCTTTATATCATTTACTATATAGTAATTTTTAGATTTACAGAAACAAAGCAGAAGAATCTCCTGCTTCTCGTTTGTTTTGGGTTTGGGCGAAGCCCAACCAAAACCCTTCCCTATCTTTGCAGATGCAACATCGCCGCGCCGACAATGCCTGCGTCGTTCTTCATCTCTGCGGTGACGATCTTTGCGTGATTCTTAAAGAATGCGCGCTTCTTTGCGTATTCGCGAATCGGGGCGAGCAAAAACTCTCCGTCGTTGCTAACACCGCCGCCAAAGGCGATGATCTCCGGATCAAACAGCGCAATCGCCGTACAGACAGTCGCGCCCAGATATTCTGTAAACCGGTTGTAGACATCGGAAGCCACCGGATCTCCCTCTCTTGCGCAGTCCATGACTAGCTTTGCATTGATTTTGGTCACGTCGCCTTGCGCACGCTGGAACATCGTGCTCTCGTGATGTGCGCTTGCTGCCTTCCTGCCTTCACGCACGAGCGCAGCGGCGGAGCAATAGGACTCGATACAACCCCGCTGCCCGCAGGTGCAGGGTTCGCCGTCAAAGAGTAGCACCGCGTGGCCGAATTCAAAGCCGTTTTTTTTGCCGCCGACGAAGATTTTCCCGTCCAGCATCAGACCGCCACCGATGCCGGTGCCGATGGTGATCAAAAGCCCCGATGAGCAGCCGCGAAATGCGCCGCTGTAATATTCCGCAAGGGCAGCCGCGTTTGCGTCGTTTTCCAAGTAGACCGTCACGCCGGGGAAATCATCGCCAACGAGCTTGCAGAGCGGGAAA
>JAUYTF010000145.1 GCA_030695285.1 Eubacteriales bacterium
TGAAGCTGATCGGCTTTACGATAGCCGGGCTTATGGCAGCTGTGGCGGCGATCATCATGACGTCGCGCACCACGGCGGCCTCGCCATACTCAGGAAATGGAGCAGATTTCGATGCAGCTATTGCCTCGATCGTCGGTGGAAACTCACTTGTTGGCGGTAAAGGTGGCATGGTTCAGGTACTCATTGGTGTGATGATCTACGGGTTAATCACGAATATTTTAAACCTGACGGGCGTTGATTCGGTTGTACAATATATCGTTAAAGGCGCGGTTCTGCTGCTCGCAATTTGTCTCGATAAGCTGAAAAGGAGGTGAGCGAAGTGATAAAAACGAGAAAGTTCATTTCGGATTCGCGAATTCCTCTACTGGCACTGGCAATCTTCGTGATCATGAGCCTGACCAATGAATACTTCTTCAAGCCGGTCAACATGACAGGATTGTTCGAGAGCATTTCAGCATACGGCATCGTAGCCATCGGCTTTACGTTTGTCTTGCTTTGTGGTCAACTGGATATCTCCATGGGCTCGGTTATGGCTCTGACAGCCTGTGTGTTTATGATGATGTTGAAAATCGTCGGGTTTGTGCCGGCCATGCTGATTGCTCTCGTGCTCGGCTGCGTTTGCGGTGCAATTACCGGTTTCTTTGTTGCAACATTCCGCCTTCCGCCGTTCATCGTTTCTATGACAATGCAGCTGGCCTACAGAGGCATTGCGTTGACGATAACGAGCTCCACTCCGGTCTCCAACATGCATCCAACACTCCTCGCCATCAGCGAGGTGATGATAGGGCCGGTGCCAATCACGTTTTTTCTGTTCATTGTGGTCGCGCTGATTGCCCATTATGTGCTGACGCAGACGCAGTACGGACGAAATCTCTACGTAATCGGTGGCAACATCAACGTTGCGGACAATCTTGGCCTCCATGTGAAAGGCCATCTTTGGAGCGTGTTCATCGTGCAAGGATTCTTTGCAGCGCTCGGCGGTATTGTCATGATGACTAGGATGTTCAGTGCCTCTGGCAACCTTGCGCTTGATGGACCACTCAACATCATTCCGATGGTCATCGTTGGCGGAACGGCATTTTCCGGCGGCAAGGGCGGCGCAATTAAGACACTCTGGGGCGTCATCCTTATGAACATTATCTATAATGCGATGAGCATGTTCAGTTTGCAGGCCAATATGCAGGAGATGGTGAAGGGCTTGATTTTATTGATCATTATTGTTGCAGACAAATATATGGAGAATAGATACCAGAAGGTTTGATAAGGAGAGGATTATGAATATCTTAGCAATCGGTGCTCATCCAGACGACATCGAAGTTATGTGTGCGGGAACCCTGGCAAAATATGCCGCAATGGGTCACAAGGTATTTCTCGCGACAGCGACAAACGGCAACATTGGCTCTGCGCAGCACACCATGGAGGAGATAGGGCGCATCCGCAAGTCGGAGGCTGCAAAAAGCGCAGCAATCATCGGTGCAGAGTATATCTGCCTCGACTATGACGATGAAATGTTTTATGAGGATCGCAGTGTTCGGCTGGCGTTTATCAATCTTGTTCGCTCTTGCAAGGCTGATGTTATTCTGACGCATTACCCATCTGACTATAATCCCGATCACGAGCTTACAAGTAAGATTGTCAATGATATTGCCGTCATGATTCCTATCGCGCACTTGAAGACGGAAGCGAAGCCGTATGACAAAATCCCGGCGATCTTCTATTTTGAACCGGCAAGCTGCATGCGATTTGTCCCGACAGATTATGTGGATATTTCAGACTATTACGAAACCAAGATGCAGATGCTCAATTGCATGGAGAGCCAGCGCCAATGGATGGCGGATAACTATTCATCGCTCAATGGCGATCTTGACCGGTTTTTTGACACGATTCGTATTACATCGGAATTCCGCGGCATGCAGGCTGGCGTGAAATATGCTGAAGGTTTTGTGCGCGCACTAGATGCATTCAGGGGAATGATGTGCGAACGCGTTTTGCCGTAAGAAAATCATAAAATATATAATAACGCTTAGGAGGAAAAATTATGGCAGGCGGACCAGGCTCCTATGTCTTTGGAGCGGAAGAACGAAAAGAACTCATGGATGTGATCGATAGCGGCTATCTGTTTCGGTATGGAACAGAGGGCGCAGACGGCTTTCAGCATAAGGTTGCATCGTTTGAGATAGAACTTGCGCAGAAACTCGGGTTAAAGTATGCAACGGCGACATCCAGTGGCACGGGCGCATTGCTGTGCTGCCTGGCGGCGCTCGGCATCGGCGCGGGAGACGAGGTAATCGTACCGGGATATACGTTTATAGCATCGATATCGTCGATCATTCTCTCAAACGCGATCCCCGTGCTGGCGGAGGTGGATGATTCGCTCACGATCGATCCCAACCGGATAGAAGAGCTCATCACCGAGCGAACCAGAGCGATCATGCCGGTACACATGCTTGGCAATCCTTGCGATATGGACGCGATCATGCAGATTGCAAAGAAGCACAATCTCTACGTGATCGAAGACTGCTGTCAGGCATTTGGCGCAAGCTACAAAGGCAAGCGCGTCGGCAACTTTGGCGACATCGCGGCGTATTCGCTCAATGTGTTTAAAACCATCACCGCCGGAGACGGCGGCGCGGTTGTGACAAACGATGACCTACTGCATGAACGTGCGTTCGGCTTTCATGACCAGGGGCATAAGCCCAGCCGCATGGGGATAGAGGTAGGTAACCGCTCTATCGTCGGCATGAACATGCGCATGAACGAGCTCACTGGCGCGGTGTCACTGGCACAGCTTCGAAAGCTCGACAGCATCCTCACAACACTGCGCGAGAAAAAGGCGAGGCTCAAGCGCCATCTTGTCGGGCTGCCGAAGATGCGTTTTCGCAGGCTCAACGACGAGGCGGGCGAGTGCGCAACGTTGTTGACACTCCTGTTTGACACACCGGAGCTGGCGGAACGATTCTGCGAAAAGATCGGTGGCAAACCCATCGCATACTCCGGCTGGCACGTATACAATAACATGGAACAGGTGCTCAACAAGGTGACGGGAGCCGTGGCAAACTGCCCGTACGATTGCCCGAGATTTACCGTCGAGCGTGAGTATCACAAGCATATGCTGCCGCAGACGGACTTTAACACCGGCCGCGCAGTGAATATCAGCGTCGGCGTGGTGGACAAAGGATTGGGATCCGGATACGGCATCAACATCAACTCCACGCTGGAGGAAATCAACACGGTGGGCGAACGCCTTCGCGAGATTATCCTCTCGCTGTAACGCATCAACCGAAACGGAGAATAGCAATATGCAACGCGTCAAGACCGCGATCATCGGCTGCGGGTCGATCAGTAATATCTACATGCAGTCGTTCACAAACGGAAAGTTCAG
Organism: Eubacteriales bacterium; assembly: GCA_030695285.1. Classification (GTDB taxonomy): domain Bacteria; phylum Bacillota; class Clostridia; order Christensenellales; family CAG-138; genus UBA7703. The sequence continues at coordinate 3,383 of JAUYTF010000145.1, forward strand.
CATCATCGAGCTCGTCGCCTGCAGCGACATGGACGAGGCGAGGATGCGCCAGAGCGCGGAAGCGTTCGGCATCCGCGCCATGACGCTGGATGAAATTCTGGAGGATGGCAGCATTGAGCTCGTCGTCAATCTCACGACCCCGGCTGCGCATTATCCGATCACCAAGCGCGCGCTGCTCGTGGGCAAGCACGTGTTTTCGGAGAAGATGATTGCCGTTGAGCTGGAAGAGGGAGCGGAACTCGTTGCGCTGGCAAACGAAAAGGGGCTCCATCTCGGCGTAGCGCCGGATACGTTCCTTGGCGCAAGTGTGCAGACCGCGAAGCATATCGTGGACAAGGGATTGATCGGAACGCCTGTCTCCTGCCGCGCATCGGTGAGCCGGAACTACGGCATCTACGGCGAGTTTCTGCCGCATCTTTACAAAAAAGGCGCTGGCATCGGCTTCGACATGGGCGGGTATTATCTCGCAGCGCTTGCGGCGATCTTAGGTCCGATCCAGCGTGTCAGCGCATTTACCGCAATCAGCGGACAGCAGCGGGTGAATACCCGCATCGGCGCGCCGATGTTTGAGCAGGAATACGAGCTGGAGGTTCCAAACGTCATCACCGCCGCGATGCAATACGAAAGCGGAGTGCTGGGCACGCTGCACATGAACGCGGATAGCATCATCGACGAACGCACGAACCTCGAAATCTATGGCACAGACGGCATCCTGATCATGGGCGATCCGAATGTGTTCGGCACGCCGGTGTATCTGCAAAAGACCAACTCTGCGCCGGTCGCCTTTCCGCTCACGCACGGTTTTGCGGAGAATTCGAGAGGGCTGGGCGCGGCGGAGATGGCGTGGTCGATTCGCGCCGGACGAAACCACCGCGCGAGCAAAGAGATGGCGCTGCATGTGTTTGAGACCATGCATGGCATCATGACGAGCGCAGAGAGCGGCGCAACGCACGTCATGCAGTCCACATTTTCAACGCCCGCCGCGCTGCCGGAAGGCTACATTGGCGACGGCGGCTGGACAAGAAAAGAAGAGAGCGCGTTAATTTAGGAAACAAGCGAAAAAAACATACATCATTAAATCAAACATAAGATAACAGTTACTGAAAAGAGTTAAAGGAGATTTAGAGCGATGAGTACATTTCGATTCACAGTAGGCCCGTGGAACGTTCACGAGGGCAACGAGACATTTGGCCCGGGCATCCGCCCCAGCATTTCGATCGAGGATAAGATCAAGAAATTTGCCGAAATCGGCATGGCGGGCGTGCAGTTTCACGACGACGACGCGGTGCCGGATATGAACAACATGTCCGACAAGGCGATCATCGACTACGCCAAGGACGTCAAGGCCATGCTGGACAAATACGGCCTGTTTGCGGAGTTTGTGGCGCCCCGGCTCTGG
>JAUYTF010000146.1 GCA_030695285.1 Eubacteriales bacterium
CTTCCAGGGCATCGGCGTAAACTATGACTGCGTCATCTCCGCCGTGACCATCACCGAAGAGCGCAAGGAAAGCATGCTCTTCTCGGATCCCTACATCAACAATTATCAGGCGGTCGTCGTCAAGGCTGACTACACCGGCAAAGTGGAAAGCTTCCTCGATCTCGACGGGCTGGCCATCGCCGTGCAGAAAGAGACCACTTCTGATATCCTGATGTCGGACTATGTCAGCACCGGCTCGATCACCGCCACCATCTCCGCCAACGAGAAGATCACCACGTGCTTTACGCAGCTGGAAAACGGCGAAGTGGATGCGGTCGTCGTCGATTCTACCGTTGCGGACGGCTATCTCTCCTCCAACCCCGGCAAGTTCCTCAAAGCATTTCAGGACGAGAGCGAGCCGGAGCAGTTTGGCGTCGCCCTCGCACTGGACAATGCCGGGCTGCAAGCCGCCCTCAACGAGGCGATTGCGCAGCTGGCCGCGGAAGGTTTCTTTGAAGCTAACGTTGCCTACTGGTTCGGCAAATAAGCCGGAACAATCTTACTTACGCTTCATTCGGCTGGCACAGGCATGCTCAATCTGCCTGTGCCGGCCGGAATAGTTCACCCACTTCGCCAGATAAGCGAGAAAAAATGAGTAGATTCAAGAAACTCGTGGATATCAAAAACTGGAAGCGCTCCTCCAAAACAGTCGCCATCGTCGTATTGGCGACTTTAGCGCTTGTTTTTCTTCTCTCCGCGATCAATGTTTCTAAGCAGGATATGCTCGATCAGGCGTCCGATTCCGTCAAGCAGATCATTGAGGATGAAAAGACCAGCAGCAGAAAATCCCTCACCATCACCTATAACAATCTCGGTGTCGTGAGCTATACCTCCTTTACGACGTCCGGCGCAAATGCGATCAGGGAGTCCTACGTCGGCTTTGCGGGATCAATCTACGGCGCCGACGAAGGCGCGGGAAAGTTCGCCGGGCAGATGGTGAACTACACCTACCGCATGCTCGGTACGGGTGAAAATCTGCTGCACGGCGTGAAGCTTACTCTGCTCTTGACCACGCTTTCGATGGCGATCGGTGCTGTGATGAGCGTTTTCTTAGCGCTCGGCAAAATTTCCGAAAACAAACTCATCAGCAGGCTCAGCAGTGCGTATATCTTCTTTTTCCGGGGTACGCCGTTGCTGATTCAGATGTTTGTGATCTACTTTTCCGTCCCCGGCATCTTTGGTTTCTCCTGGCGCAGTCTCTTTAGCGCCGGCGATCCGGAGGCTGTCTATAAGGGCGCTTTTATCGCGGCGCTGATCGCGTTTTCCCTCAACGCGGCAGCCTACTGCGCGGAGATCGTCCGTGCCGCGATTCAATCCATCGACAAGGGTCAAAACGAGGCCGCAAAAGCGCTGGGCATGAGCTACGGGCAGATGATGCGAACCATCGTCATTCCGCAATCCATCCGCCGCATGATCCCGCCGCTGTGCAATGAGTTTGTCATGATGATCAAGGACGTTTCGCTCGTGTTCGCCATCTCGCTGATGGATATCACGACGATATCCAAGACCATCATGACCAGTGAAGGCAACTATCTCGTGTTTGTTCCGGCGCTGCTGATCTATCTGGTCATCACGGCGATACTCACGTTTATCTTTGGCAAGATCGAGAAACGGCTCTCGATCTACGAGTAATATACGTGAAGGAAGAACTACGTGCAAATGATACAAGACGACTTTCGATTTATGAGTAGGGCGCGTATATGAGTGATTATCAACACATTCTCAGCACAGAACATCTTTATAAAAGCTTCGGGCCTCTCGAGGTTTTAAAGGATATCAATCTCGCCGTCAAAAAAGGCGAGGTGATCTGCATTATCGGCCCGTCCGGCGCGGGCAAGTCCACGTATCTTCGCTCACTCAACCAGCTCGAGAAGATCACGAGCGGTAAAATTTTCATCAAGGATGAGTTGTTTTTGCACAGGGAGCACAACCGCACGATCCACCGCGCGGAGCCGGAAGCGCAGAAAGCGATGCTTCTTGAGATGGGCATGGTCTTCCAGCGGTTCAATCTTTTTCCGCACAAAACCGTGCTGGAGAACGTGATGATCGCGCAGGTTCTGGTACGTAAAAAGACCAAGGAAGCCGCGCAGAAGCTGGCCGAGGAGATCATTGAGCGCGTAGGGCTATCGGACAAGCTGGATGTGTATCCCAGCAAGCTCTCCGGCGGTCAGCAGCAGCGCGTTGCCATTGCGCGCGCGCTTGCCATGGAACCCGAGATCATGCTGTTTGATGAACCGACCAGTTCGCTGGATCCGGAGCTTGTCGGCGAGGTGCTGGGCGTCATGAAAGGCTTAGCCAAGCAGGGCATGACCATGCTCTGCGTGACCCACGAAATGGGGTTTGCCCGCGAAGTTGCCGACCGCGTGGTCTTCATGGCAGACGGTTTGATTCTCGAGGAAGGCACGCCCAAGGACTTGTTTGACCACCCGACAAACGAAAAAGCCATCAACTTTTTAAAGAGCGTGTTGTAATTTGGCGCAAGCATAAACGCCTCTCGATTGCTTCGGCTCTTTAAGAGCGTTCCCGTGTATTCACGGAATCCGGCGCCGTTGTTACAGCGGCGTTTTTTTCATCCAACAATTGCGCAAGCGCATTTGCTGCGATCGGGTGATGCAGGACTCTTTACTAGGTTTTGCACTGTCTCCTTGCAAGCTTACGATATTGACAGTATGGAATTAATCATATATCATAAAACATACTTATTTAATAGGATATTGACAGTCTGGAATCAACCATATACCATAAAAACATACCTATTTAATAGGATAAGGAGATCCGGCTCTATGAGAATTTCTGCAAAAGGGCGCTACGCGTTGGCTTCCGTCATCCACATGGCGCAGCATCATCATGGAGGAGAGTCCATTACCCTCATCAAGATCTCCGAGCGGTTGGGCATCTCCAAAATTTATCTCGAGCAGGTCTTCTCTTTGCTCAAACGCGGCGAGCTCGTCACCTCGGTTAAGGGAGCACAGGGCGGCTATCTGCTCTCGCGCGCGCCGCAACAGGTGAGCGTGCTGGATGTTCTTACCGCTGTGGAAACCAGTCTGTTCGACAGAACGGAAGATACCGTAGCCCAGAGGGCGCCTGAAATCGAGTTTGCCATGCGCAAGTGTGCCTTTCAAGCGCTGGATGATGCGGTCTCCTCTGCGCTCATGCAGGTCACGCTGGAAGACCTCGTACTCGCAAGCGAAAAGCACAAAGGCGACGACGCGGCGATGTATTACATTTGATGTTTCGATCTTAAGATATTATACCTGCATTATAACCAGAACCCCCGTTTGGGGGTTCTAGATTTTGGTGCGACCAAATGGATTCTCCGCTTAGACTTCGGCTTGCTTGCGCTTTGCGCTTCGTAAGCTCTCGCCTGCGCTCCCCAGCCGCTAAAAACAGTCCGCCAGACTGTTTTCTTTACGCGGCTTCAAATCCCTTCTGAATAATAGACCAAAACAAAAACCCCCATTTGGGGTTTTTGTTTTGCAAGCACCGCAGTATTAAGATGCAATACTGTTCTTAAGTTGGGATTTGAACCATTACACGCCACAGATTTTGCTCATTTTACTACTTTTTTCATTTTTATAGGATAGCCGAATCCCATAAGGGCTATTGGTGAAAATCTTGTTTTCCTATATTCAATAAATCCAATTCTTTCATAAAGCAATTTCGCATTCATGTTTTTAGATAAAACCTCGATATAGTAATCTTTATAGCCTTGTAAATCAAAACTATACTGTAGTAATCTTGTTGCAACACCTTTGCCACGAGCTTGTTTCGATGTTGCAAGAACATCAATGTAAATATCTGTATCTGCTTTTACCGCTTGTCTTTGGAAAACTGCATTCATCTGTTTGCAGATCAAGGTTCCTTTAAAACTACCAAAAAGATCTTTACACAAATCAATTTCAAGCTTAATCGGACGTATTTTGTTGGTTCCGATCCCAAGCATCCCTAGCACTTTTTCTTCTTCAACCAAAGCATATACATACAAAGGATTTAGCGCTTGTAAAAATAATTGCTTTAATACTTCTCTATCTTTTGAAAAACTCATAAGATGTCCAAAACCATCAACGAATATTTCAACTACTTCTAGCTTTTGATTTTCATTTAATTGTCCGTACTGTATAACTGACCTCTCCACCAGAATATCCTCCTTAGCAGATATAAACAATCTTTATTCGCCTGATTTTATCATATGAATTGGAAAAAGTCATATATGAGTTCAAATCCTCATACATGACTTTACGTTGTTGCGACCGAAGGGATTTTCCGCTTAGGCTTCGGCTTGCTTGCGCTTCGCGCTTCGTAAGCTCTCGCCTGTGCTCCCCTGCCGCTAAAAACAGTCCGCCGGACTGTTTTCTTTACGCGGCTTCAAATCCCTTTCAATAACAAACCAAAAACCAGAATCCCCACTCGGAGGTTCTGGTTTTTGGTGCGACCGAAGGGATTTGAACCCTTAAGGTTTCCCCGACGGATTTTAAGTCCGTTGTGTATGCCGTTCCACCACGGTCGCAATGTGAATATTTTACCATGCGGACGCAGAATGTCAATTCACGGATTTTATAAAACAGAAATTCGGCATCAGACAGCCGTTTGCTCAAAGCCCCAGCAGCAGCCCAGCCGCACCGCCCGCAATGATATACACCACGGGATGAATGCTCTTCACCTTCGGCAGATGCAGCAACACGAGCAGCACCGCAAACAGCGCAACACTCTTCCACTCTATGGCGGCAAGCAGCCCGCCCGCACCGATTTCTGCGGAAAACAGCGCGGTGCGCAGCACCACCCAGCCCGCAGCGGCAATCAACCCCGCAACAGTCGGCCGCAGCGCGCCAAACGCGCTCTGGATCAGCCTGCTGTTTCGGTATTGCTCCAGCGCGCGGGAGACGAGGGAAGCGATGATAAACGACGGTAGCACAACGGCGAAAGTCGCCGCCAGCGCGCCAGGAACTCCGGCGGCGTAATAGCCCGCAAACGAGGCGGCGTTCACGGCAATCGGCCCCGGCGTACTCTCCGCAATCGCAACAACGTCCGCCACATGAAGCGAGCCAAACCAGTCTGGATACCGCTCCAGTATCTTCTGTAAAAACGGGAGCGTCGCCAACCCGCCGCCGATTGCGAACAGTCCTGTCTGGAAAAACTCCCAAAAAAGGATCAGCAACGTCATCGTTTCACCCTCCCCGCGACAAGCCCCGTCACCGCCGCCGCGAGGACGACGAGTATGGGCGACTGCCCGAAGACCGCAACCACGATAAAAGCAAACACGCAAAGCACGATGCCAAGTACGTTTTTTACATTGGTGCGAATCAGATTGATCAAAGCCGCGGTGATGAGCGCGGCAACTGCAACGCGAATACCCGCAAACGCACTTGCAACGAGCGGGAGATGCCAAAACTGCATCAACGACGCTGCAACGGCTACGATGAGCGCCATGGGTATAGTGATGACCCCCAGCAGCGCTGCCGCTCCACCAAGCACCCCGTCGCGCTGATTGCCCACCAGCGTCGCCGTATTGATCGCGATCGCGCCGGGCATACACTGCGCAATGGCGAAATAGTCCAGCAACGTTTCCTCCGTGATCCAGCCATGTCGCACGACCAGTTCACGCGACAAAAGCGGCAGCATGGAGTAGCCGCCGCCGAACATAAACGCGCCGATTTTCAGGAAAGTAACATATAGCGTTGCGAGTGACTTCAATTTCGATTTCATGTTAAAATATGCCTTTGATTATGATGAATGCTGCATCAGTAGACATACCACTGATTCACATACGCCAGCAGATACAGCACAAAGAGCGCAATGCACACCAGCGTCACGATGCGGTCAACCGATTTTTTCTCGGTGATCGCGCCAAGCGCAAGCGCAAGCGGGTATGCAGCGGTCAAATAACGCGGGCCGGAGAGCAGCCATGTTGCACCCATACAGACCGCGTAGTATGCGATGAAATACGCAACGTTGGACGCGCGGAGCTTGTTTTGCGCGGCGATGACGATGCCCAGAGAAGCGAATAGATAGACGATATTCGGGATCCAAAGCCCCCAGAGCATACGGATGTTGTCCAAGAACGCCCCAGTCGCGCTGTTGACCACCGTCGCCGTTGTGCCGAAGAACCAGCCAAGCTGCTGGTGCCAGTGCTCGCTTTGATAGGTCAAAAACATGGTTGCCGAGCCCGTCACGCGGTAGTTCACGTAGAGGTAGAGCAACAACCCCGCAGGAATAAAGAGGAGCGAGAGCGCGTTTCCGGTCATACGCAGGCGCCAGCTGCTGTCCTTGCTGTGTGACGGTCGCTCGCGGATGATGGTGCCCACCAGTTCAAAGCAGGCGGGCGCAAAGAGCAGCACGCCCGGCATGCGCGTAAACGCCGCCAGAAAGCCGACGATGCCCGCCACGGGATAGAGATTTTTACGCACGGCGTAAACGCTTGCCACCGATAGCAGCAAGAACAGGCTGTCTGAAAGCGGCGCGGAGAAGAGGAACGACGCGGGCAGTATGCAAAGATACTTCAGCGCACGAAGCGCACCCTTTTTGTCTGTGTCCAGCAGCGCGAGCTCATAGAGCAGATACGCCGCAAACACCCAGCACAGGTTGGAGACGATTAGACCGCTGACCAGATAGTTATCGATGATGAAAGAAACGCCGCGCACCAGATAGGGATACAGCGGTAGAAAGACGATCAAAAGCCTGTCGTCGCCCAGGTTAACATAGCCGTTCTGCGCGATGTTCAGGTAATGCTGGCTGTCCGTGCCGAGCTGATTCCAGATGCCGAGGCTGTCGAGCAGCCCGCCGGAATAACCCTGATGCAGCAGCGAGAGCACATAGGCAAGCCCCAAAAGGAGCAGCCGAAACAGCGCTAGATAGAATAGCAGCTGCACGATCGGGTGCATGCGCTGCTTGCGCGCACTACGCTTGCCCTCCTCGGCGCGAAGGGGCAGCCACGGTTTTTTGCTCCAAGCTGCTTGCCATTGCGGAATAAAGCGAATGCCAAGCAACGCAAAAAGAAACGCGCTCGCCGCCGCAGCAAGCACTGCGATAGGGTTGCGCGGCGCCTCTGTGAGCGCCCACTCAGCAAATGCCGCGAACAATAGGATTAAGGGTACCGATGTAAACAGTACCCTTTTCCAAAACCATGTAGTTTGTTTGTTGGTCGGGTTTTGCATGAATACCTTAGTCCCGAAGTGCCAAACATGGGCCGAGAATCTCCGCCATCACAAGCCCGCCGCGCGCGGACTCAACATCCCAGAGAAAAGCGCTTTCGTCGGTGCTAAATGCAATCGGTGCGGAAGGCTTTGCGGGTATTCTGTCCGATGGGCGGTCTGCCATGATGACGGTAGCGCTCGTTTCTTCGTGCGCATGCCCGCTTTCGCTGCTGGCTGTTATGGTACGCGTGGAAGAAACTTGCAGCTGCGTGAGCGTGCTCTGTGCCCCGCTGAGATCCAAGCTCCGCTTTTGTCCTGTGGCACCTTCAGACGAGTACCCGGAGGTGCCTTCAACGGAGCCAGTCCCCTCAAAAGAAGCGCGGATGGGCGTATACATACTCGGCGTAAGCGGAGCTGTCCGCATCGCTTGCGGTGCGTTTTGCTGCGCTTGCTGAGTCTGGGGCGCCTGCTGCCTGAGGGCACGCTGACGCTCCGCCTCCGCTTTCGCCTTTTTTTGGCTATTCTTCGCGGCCAACGGGATGATGATCCAAAAGATCGCAAGAAGAATCAGTACGAATTCCATAGTTATTTTTTGTTATCGGTGGGCGCGGGTTTCGTGCCTTTACCGATGGCTGTGCGCATCTCCGTATCGGAGTTGATGTTCTGCATGCGGTA
>JAUYTF010000149.1 GCA_030695285.1 Eubacteriales bacterium
TCGTGCTCTCTGCCTGACCGGCGAGAACTAGACAGGCGGTCACGGCTTTGCCGTCCATGATGATCGTGCAGGCTCCGCATTCGCCTTCTCCACATCCTTCTTTGGTTCCGGTAAGGCAGAAACTGTCCCGCAAAACATCGATCATGCGTGTAGCGGGATCCAGCTCCGTCTCGTACTCTTTACCGTTGATATGAAATTTCATCCATTTTTTACTCATTGCCTTGTCCTCCGGCGATACGCTCCAGTGAACGCTTTAAAACTGCCCATGCAATCTTTCGTTTATATGGAGTGGTGGACCTCCCGGCGAGATTTCGGGCCACTGTTTCATCCATGATATCGGCTGCGGTTATAATGACCGATTCGCTCAGTTCTTTATTATACAGATGTTCTTCAACTTCCTTCACGCGATAAGCAGTCTTTCCGACCGCTCCTACAACGACAACGATCGTCTTGACCATTTGTCCGCTCATTTCCGCGCACACCGCTAAATTGATGCGCGAAATCGCCAGCGCCTTGCGACGGCCGATTTTTTCAAATACTTTAATTGTGTTTGGCAAATCCTGAATCTGAAACTCGCTTATCATTTCATTTGTGGCAAGCGAGTTTTGATTGATGCCAGTTATAATTTCCGCTAGCGGAACGCACCGGACACTGCCGACGCTTCTCACGACTGCGCTGGCATTCATACTAAGCATTGGTGGAACGCCGTCAGCGGCGGCAGCCGCGTTCACTACGTTTCCACCGATGGTCGCAATATTCCGAATCTGGACAGCCCCCATCTCCGATGCAGCCTCGCAAAGAGAAGGACAATATCTGCGCACGAGCTCGCTCGACTGTAATTCCGAGAAAGTGACGGCAGCTCCAATATGCAGTATATCGCGTTCCTCCCATATGCGCCGTAGTTCACCGATTCCGGTTATATCAACCAAAGCAGGCGGGTTGATCTTTCGCTCGTTGATCGCAATGACTATATCTGTACCGCCTGCGATAATCTTGGCGTTCGAAATCTGATCCAGCAAAGCCAATGCGTCATCTATTGTTTTAGGTCGGTAGAATGCTTCTATCCTCATTACCTATTTGGGATACTCCACACAATTCTAAAACCGTGCTTCGCTCCTTTTCCTTTCATCAGATTTGCATTTATGATGATTCTCCGAATGAATCGATATAATGATTATAATACTATTAGTCGACCAAGGCGATAGCGGTGACCGGGCACATCTGTTCGCATACTCCGCAACCGTCACATAAACTGCGATCGGAACAGCGAACATTCCCTTTTTCGCTGATCGCGCGATAGAAACAAACTTTTTCGCAAATCGAGCAATTTGTGCATTTATCCGGATCGATATAAGCAAACTTAGGGGGGAGTTTTGCCAACTCTTCCACAGTAACGATGTCTTTCAGTGCGATTCCCCTGATTTCATCAAAGCTCTGATGCCCCTTTGCAGTCATCCAGCGATCCAGATCGTTGAGCATTTTTGTTATATACCCATAGCCGTTCCACATCACCGCTGTACATGTCTGAACAGTTGTTGCTCCAAGCATAATATACTCTACAATTTCACGGAAGCTCATTACTCCGCCAACCGCTGAAATCGGAATGTCAACATTGCGTGCGACTTCGGTTAAATGTCTCATAATCATCGGCTTGATTGCCGGACCTGTATATCCGCCATATCCGCGCAAAAATGGTTTCCCGGTTTCTATGTCCACGCCGGCAAAAGAACGTATTG
>JAUYTF010000163.1 GCA_030695285.1 Eubacteriales bacterium
GCGTCTATGTCAATGGCAGACTCGTGCTGAACAAAGAGACGCTAAACGAAGAAGTATTCGCCGCCTCCGGGCGCGCGATGCGCGCAGAGAGCAGATGAGACAAGATTGCAGCGAACGAACATGTGCCGCGCGGAAAGGAGAAGCGCTTGAATAACCTGTTGCAGCTCAAATACGCCGTCGAGGTGGAGAAGACCGGTTCCATCAGCAAGGCTGCGGAAAACCTCTATATGAATCAGCCGAACCTGAGCAAGTCCATCCGTGAACTTGAGGACGATCTCGGTATCGCGATCTTCGACCGCACGGCAAAAGGCGTCGTGCCCACCGAAAAGGGGCGCGAGTTCCTCGGCTACGCGCGCAACATCCTCTCGCAGATTGCGGAGATGGAGGCGCTCTATAAGCCATCCGATGACAAAAAGACGCGCTTTGACCTCTGCGCCCCGCGCGCGAGCTATGTCTCCCGGGCGCTCACAGAGGTGATCCTCTCGCTGGGCTCCGATGCGGATTACAGCATCGACTACCGCGAGGCTGGCGCGATGCGTACCATCAAGCAGGTCGCAAACGGCATCAACCAGCTGGGTGTGATTCGCTATCAGGCCATCTATGAAACCAACTACCTCAGCGCGCTGGCGGAGCGTTCACTCGTTTCGGAGACGGTTTGGGAGTTTTCCTGCGTTGCCATACTCAGCAATCGCCATGCGCTCGCCAATCGTCCGTCTCTTGCCAATCGCGACCTTGCGGATTGCACCGAGATTCTCTACGGAGACGGCTCTATCCCCGCGCTGCCGATCAATCAGGCGCGCGAGATCGCGCAGGCCATCGAGGCCAAGAACACCATCACCGTCTATGAGCGGGCAAGCCAACTCGAGCTCATCAGCCGCCTCAACACGGCGTATGCCATCGCCTCCCCGATGCCGCAGGACGTGCTGGATCGCTTCGGGCTTGTGCAGAGGCGAGTCGATCTGACCGGCAATATTTACCGCGATGTGCTCATCTATCGCGCGGGCTATCATCTCACGCGGCTAGACCGGCTGCTGATGGAGAAGCTGCGAGAGTCCGCGCAAAGGGTTATTCAAGAATAATGCAACCTTCGCTCCCGGCATAAGCCGGGCTTTTTTTTTCATTTTTCAAGATCAATCGTGTGTATACTAAAAAAGAGGAAGTCTTCTCGTTTTTTATAGATATTTCTATATCGATATCAATATACTGATATTCCAATTATCTGACTTCTAAAACGCTCCCACCTGTCGTATTCTATAGACAGAAAGAAAGCATCCGGCGATTTCTAAGCACCGCGTTCGGACGGTGGACAGACCAGAACTAAGCGTAACCAAGAACCAAGCTTAGGCAAGAACCAAGCGTAGGCAAGAACTAAGAGAAATCGAGAACTTTGAGGAACCAAGAGGAGATGGAGATTATGACAAACACGACAAGCAGAACACCCATTGACAGCGTAGAAGCCATGGAGCGCGCGTTTATCCGCCTCCGCGAAGCGCAGCAAACATACGCAACCTTCACGCAGGAGCAGGTGGACAAGATCTTCCTTGCCGCCGCAACCGCCGCCAACAAAGCCCGCATTCCGCTGGCAAAGCTCGCCGTGGAAGAAACCGGCATGGGCGTGGTTGAAGACAAGGTGATCAAGAACCACTACGCTTCTGAGTATATCTATAACGCATACCGCGACACGAAGACCTGCGGCGTCATCGAAGAGGACAAGGCCTATGGCATCACGCGCATCGCGGAGCCCATAGGCGTCATCGCCGCGGTCATCCCGACCACGAACCCGACATCGACCGCAATCTTTAAGACCTTAATCGCGCTCAAGACCCGCAACGGCATCCTCATCAGCCCGCACCCGCGCGCCAAGCGCGCTACCATCGAGGCCGCGCGCATCGTGCTCGACGCGGCGGTTGCCGCGGGCGCGCCGGAAGGCATCATCGACTGGGTGGATGTGCCGAGCCTGGAGCTGACCAACCTCGCCATGAAGGAAGCCGATCTCATTCTCGCCACCGGCGGTCCTGGCATGGTCAAGAGCGCCTATAGCAGCGGCAAGCCCGCCATCGGCGTGGGCAGCGGCAATGTGCCAGCCATCATCGACGACTCAGCGGACATCCTCCTGGCCGTGAGCTCGATCATCCTGAGCAAAACGTTTGACAACGGCATGATCTGCGCCAGCGAACAAGCGGTCATCGTGCTCGACTCCATCTACGGCAAGGTGAAGAAGGAGTTTGCCGAGCGCGGCTGCTATATCCTCAAGCCCGACGAAACAGAGAAAGTGCGCAAAACCATCCTCATCAACGGCGCGTTAAACGCAAAGATCGTCGGCCAGACCGCCTTCACCATCGCAAAGCTTGCGGGCGTCACTGTGCCGGAGAAGACGAAAATCCTCATCGGCGAGGTCGAGAGCGTGGAGCTCTTTGAAGAGTTTGCACACGAAAAGCTCTCCCCCGTGCTCGCGTTGTACCACGCTAAGGATTTTGAAGATGCGCTGCAAAAGGCGGAGCGCCTGATTGCGGACGGCGGCTACGGCCACACCGCGAGCGTCTACCTCAACCCCATGATGCAGCAGGAGAAGCTTGCGGACTACACCAAGCGCATGAAGACCTGCCGCATTCTCGTGAACACCCCGTCCTCGCATGGCGGCATTGGCGATCTTTACAACTTCAAACTCGCGCCGTCACTCACGCTTGGCTGCGGCAGCTGGGGCGGAAACTCGGTTTCCGAGAACGTTGGCGTCAAGCACCTGCTCAACATCAAGACCGTCGCCGAGAGGAGAGAGAATATGCTCTGGTTCCGCACCCCGGATAAAATCTACTTCAAAAGGGGCAGCATGCCGGTTGCGCTGAGTGAACTGAAAGACACCCTCGGCAAGAAGCGCGCGTTTATCGTAACCGATACGTTCCTCTATGAGAACGGCTACACAAAGCCCGTGACCGACAAGCTCGACGAGATGGGCCTTGCGCACGAAACCTTCTTCAATGTGCTGCCCGACCCCACACTGTTGAGCGCACACGAAGGAGCAAGGCAGATGGCCTCTTTCCAGCCGGACGTGATCATCGCCCTTGGAGGCGGCTCCGCGATGGATGCGGCAAAGATCATGTGGGTGCTCTATGAGCATCCGGAAGCGGACTTCATGGATATGGCAATGCGCTTTGCAGACATCAGAAAGCGCGTCTACACCTTCCCAAAGATGGGCGAAAAAGCGTACTTTATCGCGATCCCGACCACCGCGGGCACGGGCAGCGAGGTCACCCCGTTTGCGGTCATCACGGATGAATCGACGGGAGTGAAATACCCGCTGGCGGACTACGAGCTCATGCCGGATATGGCGATTGTGGACGCGGACATGATGATGAACGCGCCAAAAGGCCTCACGGCGGCCAGCGGCATCGATGCTGTTACCCACAACCTTGAGGCGTATGCCTCCATGCTCGCGACGGATTATACCGACGGCACGGTGTTGCGCTCGCTCAAGATGATCTTCGAGTATCTGCCCCGCGCTTACGACGACGGAGCCGCCGACCCCGTCGCCCGCGAAAAGATGGCCAACGCAGCCACCATGGCCGGCATGGCGTTCGCCAACGCATTCCTCGGCGTCTGCCACAGCATGGCGCACAAACTCGGTTCCTTCCACCACCTGCCGCACGGTGTGGCTAACGCGCTGATGATCGACGAGGTCATCCGCTTCAACGCCACGGACGTTCCGGTCAAGATGGGTGCCTTCTCGCAGTATGACCACCCGCACGCCCTCGCCCGCTATGCGGAGATCGCGGATGCGCTTGGCCTCAAGGGCAAGACGGACACGGAGAAGGTCGAGGCGCTGATCACCGCGCTGGACGCGCTCAAAGAACGCGTCGGCATTAAAAAGACCATCCGCGATTATGGCATCAAGGAAGAAGACTTCCTTGCCCGCCTCGACGAGATGGTCGATCAAGCCTTTGACGACCAGTGCACCGGCGCTAACCCGCGCTACCCGCTCATGAGCGAGCTTAGGCAGATGTATCTCAACGCGTATTATGGCACGAACGTCAAGGTTTAAAAAAATTACAAAGATGTACCGCAACGCCTACTATTGCACGAACGTGTGCGTTTAACCCGAGAGATGACTTTAAGCGCAACCAAACTCTGATCAACTGGTGTCGGGCAGGATAAAACCTGCCTGATGCCAACCAGTTTTTTTACACACTAACTTACATACAGAAAAAGGAGAACTCCATGGATTTGTCAAATGTTATCGCGTTTCGCTCAAACAAGACGGTCTATCGCGACGGCGACACGGTCGTGAAAGTGTTCGGCGAGGGATTTAAGAAAGCGGATGTGCTCAACGAGGCGCTCAACCACGCGCGCGTCGAGGAAACCGCGCTAAACGTGCCAAAGCTCTACGGCGTCGGCATGACCGAGGACTGCAAATGGTTCATCATGACCGAATACATCCCGGGCCAGACGCTCGCTGAGCTGATGGCGCAAAACCCGAAAAAGCACGCAGCCTATCTGGAGCAGTTTGTCGATCTGCAGCTGCTGATGCATCGCCAGATCTGCCCGCTTTTACCGCGCCTGCGGGACAAGATGGATCGCAAGATCATTCAAACCGAGCTGCCGACGGCGACGAAATATGACCTGCACACGCGGCTAGAGTCCATGCCGCGCCACAACAAGCTCTGTCACGGGGACTTTAACCCCACAAATATCATCATCCGCGACGACGGCACGCCGTTTGTCCTCGACTGGTCGCACGCCACGCAGGGCAACGCCAGCGCGGACGCAGCGCGCACCTATCTGCTCTTCGCCCTCTCGGGAGACGATAAGACCGCCGAAAGCTACCTCAAGCTCTTCTGCGACAAGAGCGGCACGCCGAGGCAATACGTGCAGAAGTGGATCCCCATCGTCGCCGCCAGCCAGTCCGTCAAGGGCAAGCCGGAGGAGCGTGAGCTGCTCTTTCGCTGGGTAGACGTGGTGGATTACGAATAAGAGTCTTTCTTCTTTCGCACATTGCGCTTTTGCCCGAATCGCGGTATCCTAACGTAGGATGGCGCAGCAAGCGCCAAGAGTAACCGCCCCGAAAGGACTACACCATGAGTGAGCTTTCCCAAGGCGTGCGCGGCACGCGAGAACTTCCGGTTACCTCGGAAAACACCGCCAGAGCCCTCGGCAGCGGCGAATTGGATGTTTTCGCAACACCCTCCATGATCGCGCTGATGGAGTTCTGCGCGGCAGAGAGTGTTTTGCCGCTGTTGCCCGCAGGCAGCTCCACGGTCGGCACGCGCCTCGACATCAAGCACCTAAGTGCAACCCCCGTCGGCATGATGGTACGCTGCGAAACGGAGCTCATCGAGATCGACCGGCGCAGGCTGGTCTTTTTCTGCCGCGCGTATGACGACGCAGGCTTAATCGGCGAGGGAACGCAGGAGCGCTTTATTGTGAACGACGCGAAGTTTATGGAGAAAGTTGCGCAGAAGAATCGCTGATCGAGAGTTGAACGACGCGATATTTATGGAGAAAGTTTCGCAGAAGAAGCGCTGATCGAAAGTTGGACAACGCGAAGTTTATGGAGAAAGTTGCGCAGAAGAAGCGCTGATCGATAGTTGAACAACGCGATATTTATGGAGAAAACCGCACAAAAGATTAAAAAATACCGCAAGCAATACAACAGCCCCGCAGGAGCGATCCCGCAGGGCTGTTTTTTGAAAAGAATTATGCCAATGTGATCGTTTGCAACGATTGGTCAACCTCTAAATTGACAGTTGTTGCGCGACGCGGTAAAATAAACGCAGGCTTATCTATGTTCTATTCTATATTTTGTTGATTCCATATCATTCAAACAAAATTTCATCTGGGAGGTACGAAATCCATGCTCTTTGGAGACGACGTTCTCAAGCCGCTGGCGGATCTTGCAAAAGAAGCCGTGCGCAGTACGGGCAACTTCAACTGGACGTTCATCGCCATACTCGCGTTTGTGGTGATGATCTATGTGGACGAAATCCACAAGAAGAACTACAAGGCCATCGCCGCCGCGCTGATGCTCTACAGCGTGCACTGGCTCTACGAGATCGCCAACGCGGTGATCGCCCACTTCACCGGCTACGCGCTCTGGACGGTCTCGCCGGAGAGCACGAGTTTTATTCTGCTCATCGGCGTAAGCTGGGAGCTTTCGATGATGTTCGCAGTCGCGGGCTTTACGTCCAAACTGTTGCCCGCAGACAAAAACATGAAGATGCTCGGCGTTAACAACCGCATCACTTTCGCCATCGGCAGCGCGCTGTTCTTCTCCGCCATCGAGATTTTCCTCGCCTCAACGCCCGCGTTCATCTGGGTCTACAAATGGTGGGGCGCCATTCCCGTGTTTGTCACGACCTATATCCCCTTCTTCCTTGCAAGCTACCTGATCTACGACAAGGAGCCCAAGACGCAGAAGAAGTGGATCCTCTCGCTCGTTTGCGTCAACATCGTGCTGCTTGCGGTGCTCGTTCCGCTCGGCATCATCTGATCGGTTGAACAATAGTGTATGTTAGGAGCGAAAGTGCTCCACGCCTCTCTACTAGCCGTGCCTTCGGGTGCGGCTTTTTTTTCACACGCGGGAGAGTTTCTCCACGGCTTCTTTCACCGTCGCAACAAAGAACACGTGGCTTGCGTTGTTGCTCTCGTAGATGAAGTCACGCAGGGGCTTGCTCGTGTAGCCGGAGAAGTCCCCGACGATGGCAACCTTGAGCTGATAGTTGACAAACTTCTGCAAAATATCACCCGCCAGCCCGCTGCTGAGCAAAAAAAAGCGCTCGTCCAGCGCCGCCTTGGGTAAGATCATGCGATCGGCTACCGTCTCATAGCGCACCGTCGCCATCAGGTCGAGCGCGGACTGCACGTCGGTGATCAACGTTTCTTCGGTTTCGATTTGCGCGATGACTTCGCCATTTTGTTGGATCGAATGGATATTCATATTGTATCTCCTTTTGGGATGGTTTTGCTCAGTTCTGTTATTCTCTCTGTTGGCAGATCGATCAGCCGTCGCATATCCTCCGGCAAATCCGCCGTCAGGTGTATATGTTCACCCGAAATCGGGTGCGTCAGCGCGAGCTCATAGGAATGCAGCGCAGGACGCGCGATCAGCTCCCGATCCTCCGCGCCGTAGAGCCAATCCCCCGCGAGCGGGAAGCCGACCGCCGCCATGTGGACGCGTAGCTGGTGCGTGCGCCCCGTGCGCGGAATCAATCGCAACAGTGTGAATCTCTCGTTTGCCGCTATCGTTTCATATTCCGTGTGCGCGCTCTGTCCGCCGCCCCGTATCGCCCGCTGATAGGTCGAGCCCTCCGCCATACCGATCGGCAGATCGATCACGCCGCAAGGCGGAATAACGCAACCGCAGGCGATGCCGAGATAGGTGCGCGCATAAGCGCTGTGCATCTGACGGCGCAGCCGCTCGTGGATGTATCCGCTCTTGGCAAACGCGATGAGGCCGGATGTGCCGCGATCCAGCCTGCTGATCGGATGCGGGCTGATCCTGCCGCCTAGATAATGACACACCGCGTTTTCGAGCGTGAACTCTTCGGGGTCTCGCGTGCTTTGATGCACCGCGATGCCCGCCGGTTTGTCGAGAATCAGCAAGTCGTCATCCTCATAGCGTACATCGAGCGAGCACGCCATCGGCACGATGTGGCCGTCCGGCTGGTCGCCAATTTCAGCCGCGAGCACGTCGCCCGCCGTCACCCGCGCGGTGACATAGCAGCGCGTGCCGTTGAGCAATATGCCCGCTTCGCGCCGCTTGAGGCGGGAGATGTGCGAACTTGAGCACGCAAGCTCACGACGCAGGATGCTTAAGACCGTGCGCCCCTCATCTGCCGGGGTTGCGGCATAGGTTAAAACGCGCATCGATTCCACATCCCCTTCGCCATTTCTCGCTTATCTGCTTCACTTTACCGCAAGCGGGAGAAAAACACAACGCGTTTCCCGCTCGCCTCTCGCTTCTCTGGGGTGAACGCTGCAACTCTGTGCGAATAAGCGAGGTGAATTGTTGCTTTCTTGCGTCAAATGCACGTTTTCGCTTTTCAAGAAAATTATAATTGTTAGATTTCTGGGGCATTTTGCTGGATTGCCTTTTAAGATCCAATCGCATCCGTTATACTAAAGTCAAGGATACGAAAAAACGTATCGTGTATCGAATTTTTAAGTAAGGAGTGGTCAAAATGGCTGTTGTCAATATCACCAACGCAAATTTTAAAGAAGAGGTTCTGGAGAGCGACAAGAAGGTGCTGGTCGATTTCTGGGCATCGTGGTGCGGGCCCTGCCGCATGGTCTCCCCCATCGTGGAAGAAATCGCGGCGGAAAACAGCGCGATCAAGGTCGCGAAGATCAACATTGACGAGCAGCCGCAGCTCGCGAGCCAGTATGGCGTGATGAGCATCCCCACGCTGATGGTGTTTGAAAACGGCGAGGCGGCGGACAAAGCCGTCGGCGCGCGCAACAAGGCGTTCATCCTCCAGATGCTCGAAGGCTAATTTCTCGTTCCGAGCAAATTTAAAACTCCCCGCGCAAAACAACACGGGGAGCTTTACGTCGGCATAATTCCGGGGTTTCCAAAGGGGGTTACCCC
>JAUYTF010000164.1 GCA_030695285.1 Eubacteriales bacterium
GCGTGCCCGCCGCTACGACGGAACCCGCCGCAGAAGCGACTGAAGCACCCGCAACCGAAAAGACCGCTGCGGATGTGAAAATCGTTCTGCTACTGCCTGGACAAATCAACGATCAGGGTTGGAACGCCTCAAACTACGCCGGCGTGGTTGCCTGTAACGAACAGCTCGGCACTAGTATGGAATACGTCGAAGCCGTTGCGGAAGCCGACTTTGAGTCCACCTTCCGTGAATATGCAGAGCGCGGCTACGACATCATCATGGCCGCAGGTTCCCAGTTCGACGAAGCAGCCGCAACCGTTGCCGCGAGCTACCCCAACACGCTGTTCATGCTGGTGAACGGCTCTAACAACGACGGCGACAACCTCTGCCCCCTCTTCCCGAAAGAATATGAAGCATCCTATCTTGCGGCAATTGTCGCCGGTTACATCACCGAAAGCGGCAAATTTGGTATGATCGGCGGCGATCCGAACCAGGCGATGCAGGATCTCATGGCAGTTTACGGCAAGACCGCCGTGTCCATCGCCAAAGAGCGCGGCATTGCTGACGCATCCTTCAATCTCGCCTATGCCAACAGCTGGAGCGATATCGCGCTTGGTAAGCAGATGTCCGAAAACATGATCGACGAAGGCGCGGACGTGATGTTTGCCTATGCGAACGAACTCGGCCTCGGCGTGATCAACGGCGCAATCGAAAAGGGCGTGAAGGTCGTTGGCTATTCCTCCGATCAGACCACCATCGATCCGCTCACCGTTGTTGCCTCCATCAACTTTGACTATGCAACCATGTATGTCTGGGCCATCAACAACTGGCTACAAGGCAACCTCAAGGGCCACCAGACCATCGAAGTCGGCGTAGCCGAGGGCATCTACTTCCCCGTCTACACCGAAAACTGCCCACAGGAAGCCATCGACGCCTGCAACGCGGCTGTTGAGGCTCTCAAGACCGGTTCGGTAGACCTCAAGGCGATGTTTGATTGATTCGCGATCACTTTGTCAGACTTGCTAATTTCTGACACATAGGCAATCAAACACATCATCTGTCCGGACGCCGACTGCCGAAGCCTTCCGAAGCGAATATTCGCCAAGATCGCACACGCATCCCGGCGTCCGGTCATTTATGAAGGAGAACACATCATGTCTGCTCCTGTTGAGAACAATCGTTTCACCTCAACATCAAACCACGTCGCGCCGCTAATCCCTATCGTTGAAATCTCCCGCGTCTCCAAATATTTTGCCAAAGTCGTCGCCAACAAGGACGTCTCCCTCACCGTACACGCGGGCGAGGTGGTGGCGCTGCTCGGCGAAAACGGCGCGGGCAAAAGTACGATCATGAAAATTTTGTACGGTCTGTATGGGAAAGACGAAGGCGTGATCAAAATCCGCGGCGAAGAGCGGCAGATCAAGTCCCCCGCGGACGCGATGCGTCTCGGAATCGCCATGATTCAGCAGCACTTTTCCCTCGTTCCTACCCACACGGCAACCGAGAACATCATCCTCGGAAACGTACATGGCTATATTTCCCTCAC
>JAUYTF010000174.1 GCA_030695285.1 Eubacteriales bacterium
GCGTGAGGCGCTCCGCGTCCCAGCGGTGCACGCCGCCTGCTTCCATCATGTTGTTGTCAAAGCGGTGCAGCTCCGCGAGGTGCATGCGCGCGCCGTCAAAGCACGCGAGCATCGCGCGGCCGTTGGAGGCGCCAATATCGAATGCAAGCAGGTTGAGTTGCTTCATGCCTTCGCTCCCAGCAGTGATTTTCTGTATTTTTCGCTCTCCCAGTTGGCGATGAAGCGCTTGGCCTGTTCGCCCATGGTCGAGAGTGTATAGCCCTTTTTCTCGATCTGTTCCTGAATGAAGAGCACCGCGGCCAGCGTCTCGGTGATCACATGTGCCTGCGCCTGTGGAATGCCAAACGAGAGTTTGCCCGTCGTGAGATCCAGCAGCACTTCCCCCTCCTGTGCCTCGTCCGCGCCAAAGCCCAGCGTGCCGATGAAGAACACCATCTGGTCGGGATAGAGCGGCGAGTCGATGAAAAACGATGCATCATAGTTGCGCGCGCTGAGACGCTTTGTGAGATATGCTTCCAGATCCATCTGCAAAAACGCGTCCGCCGCCACGCCGAAATGCGCAGCAAGCCGCGCGTTCACCGCATCGTGCAGTTTGAGCGCAGCATCCGCCGTCTTTTCGTGGACGATCAAACCGTGGTTTTGCATGAATAAGATGGTCGGTACCTTTCCAGTTGCCCGCTCTACGCGATCCATCTCGTCCCGAATGGCAAACGAGAGCCGCGCACCGGGATCGATATAGGGAACCATTCCCCAGGAGTAGTCCGCACCCGCGAGCGCCTCGGTGAGAATCTGTTTCATCTCAACCGCGCAGCAGGCGAGGTTTGCATAGACGCTGTGGCTGTGGATCACAAATGTGCCGAGCAGAGAGTGAAAACCAGCCTCGACGGAGGGGCGCAGCGCGGGCAAACCCTCTATCGCGATGGTGCCAGCCTTGGCCTGCTCGGAGCCGACCTTTTCCGCGTCCTCAAAATCCGTGGCTTCGTGGTCGCGATAAAACGCGCGGATGGCGGCATAGTCCATCACCGCGTAAGCGTAATCCGGCGTGACATCACAAAGGCAAAAGCCTGAGGCCTTCACCGCCATGAATTTCTCATCCAGCTTGACGGAGGTGTTGCCACCGCCGCCCTGCACATAGTCCCTCCGCGCGCCAGCACTCTGCGAAAGCCTTGCGTAATCGTTTAGAAGAGACTCGTGATTTGTCAGAAAAGTGCTCATCCATTGTTCCCCTGATCTATTTTGTAGCAAGTCCAGTCTGCGCGTTTCAGCGCTTGCTCAAAACATCCCGCTCGTAGGCTTTCACTTCATTAAGCCACATTCCGTCGGGCGCGACGCCCTTGCTCTCACAATAATACGCCCAGACGAGGCCAAACGGCAGCGTCTTGCGGTCTTCCATTTTTGCAAGCCGTGCAGTATAGTCCCCGCTGTATTCCGCCGCGCGGATGGCATCCACGGGAGCAAGGCACGCGTTTAATATCGCTTTTCTCGCGTTGCGCATGCCGACCGCCCAGGCCGCGATGCGGTTGATCGACGCGTCGAAATAATCCAGCCCGATGAACACGCGCTGTTCGTAGTGATTCCACACGATTTCATCCATGATGCGCTGCAGCTCGTCGTCGAGCGTGATCACATGATCGCTGTCCCAGCGCACGCCGCGGCTGACGTGGAGCAGAATCTGATCCACAAACTGGAGCACGGCCGAGATCTTCGCGCTGATGACCTCGGTCGGATGAAAATGCCCCGCGTCCAGCGTATAAAGGATGTTGCGGCTGATGGCATAGCCCAGCGAGTATTCGTGGCTGGCGACCGTGTGGCTCTCCACGCCGAGGCCGAAGAGCTTGCTCTCGACCGACGCGAGCACGTTCGTTTTGTCATAGGGCGCAGAGAAGATTTCGTCCAGCGCGCAGGTCATGATCTCGCGATGTTTCACCGTGTCCACGCAGGTGTCTTTATAACCGTCCGGCATCCAGAAGTTCACCGTGCAGGGCTGCCCTGTGCCCGCCGCAAACGCGCCCGCGATCTCGAGGCAACGCTTGCCGTGCTCGGTCCAGAAGCGACGCTTTGTCTCGTTGATACTGCTCAAAGAAAAATTCCCGTCCAACATTGGATGCGAAAAATATGTGGGGTTGAAATCGAGGCCGATGTTTGCCCCCTTTGTCCAGTCCAACCAGTTAGAAAACTCTTTGATGGTATACGCGTCGCGATCAATCACTCTACCATTCTTTTCAGCATAGCAGGCGTGCAGGTTCAGTTTGGTCTTGCCGGGAATCAGCGAAAGCGCCTTGTCGATGTCGGCGCGAAGCTCCTCGGGTGTGCGCGCGCGGCCGGGATAATTGCCCGTGGTCTGGATGCCGCCGGAGAGCGAATCCG
>JAUYTF010000280.1 GCA_030695285.1 Eubacteriales bacterium
ATTTTGTCCCCTCTCCATCTTTAACCAATATATTAACAAGTCTCGCCAGACTTTGTAATAAATGAATATTTCTTCGATTGAAGAGGCGTGTTCTTTCATCGCTGAAAATAAGCATTTAGTAGTAGCAGTATCTTATCACTGATATGCGCACAAGATTTTGTCAGACATGCAAAATTTCGGCTTCTATTTTATTGTGAAAAATTTTTGTAGTTTTAAACATTAATTGATCACCAGGAGTTAGGGTTCTGGACTTAAAACAATTGTTTTACAGATTCATTGTTTGATGGGGAGCGACAGCACAAACTCGCTTCCTTTGCCAACGTTGCTACTAACGCGGATTTCCCCGCCGTGAGCTTTGGCAATCGCCAGCGCGATGGCAAGGCCGATGCCGCTGCCGCCCGTTTCGCGTGTGCGCGAAGGATCGGCGCGGTAGAACCGCTCAAAGATGAACGGCAGGTGTTCCGGCGCGATGCCGCAGCCGGTGTCCCGAATGCGGAAGATGGCGCGATCCGCCTCGCAGCGGGTTTCAAGCGTGATGCTGCCACCCGCGGGCGTGAACTTCAGCGCGTTGTGCAGCAGATTGATGATGATCTGGCCGATTTTGTCCCGGTCGGCGGAAACGACAGCAGCTTCCCAGGAGCAGGTCAGCGATACGCCCTTTTGCCGCGCGGCAACTTCAAAGTTGTGTACGGTCTGCGCGCAGAGCTCCTGCAGATCAAACACGACCGTATCCAGCCGCAGAGACTCGGATTCATACCTGGAGAGCGTGCTGAGTTCGTCTACGAGCTTGTTGAGGCGCAGGATTTCTTCCCGGCAGCTGGCGAGGTGCGGCTCATCCGCCGCCCAGACGCCGTCCAGCATTGCTTCCACCGTGCTCTGGAGCGTCGTCAGCGGCGTGCGCAGCTCATGCGCCACGTCTGCTGTGAGCCGTTTGCGCAGGCTCTCCTGCGATTCCAGCGAGGCGGCAAGGCTGTTGACCGAATGCGAGAGCGCGACGAGCTCCGCCGTGTTTTCCGCGTGGGTCAGACGGTCGCTGTAGTTGCCCTCCGCGATTCTTCCCGTTGCGGCGATGACATCGGTAATGGGCTTAGAGAGCCTGCGCGCAAGATAGGCCCCAAGCAGCACGCATGCGCCGAGGGAGACAGCGCCCGCAATCAACAGAATGCGGTTGAGCGAGCTTAAAAATTGCAGATCGGCTTCGTTGAAATAGTATGGGCCATAGTAGCCGACGGTGATGATGCCGACCTCTTTTCCGTTGACGACGGCGGGGAAGCTCTGCTCCTCATACCCGCCTTGAAAATTTGCTTGATAAGACTCCATGTTTTGCGCCATGTTCTCTAATATTCGGATGCACATGCCGTTGTTATGCACCTGCGCATCCCAGACCACAAGGCCGCTTTGATCCGTCACGCGCAGAATGATGCCGTCGATGAGCATCGCCATGCCGGTTTCATCGAGGCTTGCGATATCCCACTTTTCGCCGTCGCGCACATACAGGTCGGTCACCTGATTGACGGTTTTGTCGATCGTTTGGTTCAGGCGGGACAGGGCGTAATCTTCAAACTGCTTGCCAAATGAAACATTTGCAAACAACCCGACGAACGCGAGCGACAGCAGCGCGATCATCAGGAAGGTAAGCGTCAGTTTTTTGCGTAACGAGATCGGTTTCATTTCTTTCCTCCGCCGAAGCGGTAACCCACGCCATGCACGGTGATGAGATAACGCGGCTGCTTGGCATCCGGCTCAACTTTCTGCCGGAGATTCTTCATGTGCGTGTCGATCACACGGTCGTATCCTCCAAAATCGTCTTTGAGCGCAAGCTGGATCAACTCGTCCCGCGTGTAGGTGTGTCCCGGATGGGTTGCAAGCGCGACTAGCAGGCTGTATTCGCTCGGCGTGAGTGTCACCGCTGCGCCTTCGCGAAAAACTGTGCGCGCGGTGGTGTCGATCACGAGCCAATCGCCGTCAAACCTCAGCTCGTCGTGTTGAGCGGTTCCCGCGCGGCGCAAAAGCGCATGCACGCGCGCAACGACCTGACGCGGGCTGAAGGGCTTCACCACATAATCGTCCGCGCCGATGGCGAGCCCGCCGAGAATCGATGCCTCCTCGGTTTTCGCCGTGAGCATGATGACGGGCGTGTTGCCGCGCGCGCGGATTTTGCGGCAGACTTCCTCGCCGGAGATTTTCGGGAGCATCAGATCCAGCAGCACGAGAACAGGGGATAGCGACGCATGGAGGCGCAGCGCCTCCTCGCCATCCATCGCCGTGGCTACAGAGAACCCTTCGCGCTCGAGATACGATTTCAGCACCTCGGCGATCTTTTCCTCGTCCTCTACGACGAGTATCGTTTCTTT
>JAUYTF010000182.1 GCA_030695285.1 Eubacteriales bacterium
GTTATTTATCTCAGCGAGATGATCGATACGGAAACGATCCGGCTTGCGCTGGAAGCGGCGCGCTCGGGCAAACTGGTGATCTCCACCATGGATATCTTCGGCGCGAGCGATGTGATCCGAAACATCATCGACGTTTTCCCAAGTGAGTCGTCGAACTATATCAGAACACTGCTCTCGCAAAGCCTGAAGTGCATCGTTTCACAACAACTGATCACGGATCGGGAGGGCGGGCTGGTGCCGCTTTGCGAAATTGTCTATGGGATCAAAGCGGTGGCAAATCTCATCAGGGAGAACAAGATCCTGCAGATTGATAAGGTCATCGCTAGCAGCGAAACAACAAACATGCTCTCAAAGGACAATCATTTGGTCAGGCTGTTCAAAAACAACCTGATTTCATCGGACACATTGAAGGATCTTGCGGACGACTGGAACAGCGTTTCCATTCTGGTTTCCAAGACGGGATCGAGGACACATTCATAGAACAAAACGACGCCTATGCCGGAAACGAGCGGAGAAGTATATCTAGAATGGGCAAGTGCTTTGTAAAAGAAAAACAAGCAGCAATCCTCCTGCTTGCTATTTTGGCGTATTATTTGCTGCTGAAATGGCTGCGCTTCAGTGTGGAGTATCAAAGCATCATAACCACGCTTTTCTGGTTGCTGATTGCGGCCTATACCTACTTTTGCGATAAACCGAAGCAACACAGCAAACTCAAGTTCACAGAGTTCTATCTTTTGCTGATGCTAGTTTGCGCGGTGCTCTATCTGATCTCTTATTTTTTGATTGGGACGATCGACGGGTTTGGGCTGAATATCTACGATACCTCGTTTACGGGAATCGTAAAAAACCTAGTGATACTGGGTTTGGCAGTCGTTTTAAAGGAGTGGGTGCGCAGCTTTCTGATCAATTCCGTGCAAAAGCGGTTCGCGATGCTTTTTGGCGTCTTCATTGTTCTGATCTTCAGCTTTGCGGAAGTCAATCTGGAGACATTCACTAAGTTAAGAACCATAGAAGACTGGCTGTCGTATATCAGCAAAAACGTCCTTCCCGTGGTGTTTTTTCATATTTTTACGACATTCGCGGCTTACATTCTGGGGTTTTACGGGACTGTAATCTACGCGACGCTGACCAAATTGCCGATTTGGGTTGTCCGAATCTTGCCAAACTTCCGGTGGATTACCCTGCTGCTTGTAGGCGCGCTGATGCCGATGTTGTTTACCATCGTGCTGCGCAGCATCAGCAAGCGAAAAGCGGTGCGCGGAAAACGGCAGGAGATGAAGCAGGCAAGCCCCTACTCGTGGATTGCAACCGCTGTAGTCGCCATATTGACCGTTTGGTTCGCGCTGGGCATTTTTCCGGTTTTCCCCACGGCGATCATATCAAACAGCATGAAGCCGGATGTCAGCCGCGGCGACATTGTGCTGATCCATAAAGTCGAATTCAACACGCTCGAGGAGCAGGATGTGATCCTGTATGAACTCGATAACATACAAGTGTTTCATAGAATTGTGAAAGTGGAATACGCGCAAGGCGTAAAGCAGTTCATCATGAAAGGCGACAACAACCAGCATGCGGACCCAAAGCCGGTGCATGCCGAGCAAATCCTCGGCAAGCATATCGCCACCATTCCATACATCGGCTGGCCCGGGGTGATGCTGCAGCAGAGCGGCGGGGATGTTCAGGTTGAAACCGGCTTAGCAGAGCCGACGTTGCTGGACAAACTTGCTTCAAAATACATCGAAAATCAAACGAATAAAACAGACGGGGAAGGCAAAGGAGACTGAGGTAACGCTATGTATACGCTAAAGAAACAAACGAGGGCAATGCTGTTCATTGTTTTTTCGATCATCATTGTCATGCTCATTGGCCTGATCGTATTAGAGTTATACATGCCGGATATCGAGTTGGTGAAAGAGGCGCTGGTGCAGGGAGCCGGTTCATCGAAGATGACATACATCGTGCATCTGAATGAAAACCCGGTAACGCAAGAGCGGCAGATGGAGCAGGGCAAATACTACTTGAAGCCATTTGTCGACTATATCGACGTGGATTGCAGTTTTGTGCTGGATACTAATCTGGATGCCGGGTTCGTCTTACAGGATAAAATCGATGTCGTGCTGGTTTCTCAGGTCGGAACCGATGAGGAAGTCAAGGTCATCTGGGAAAAGGCGAGCACGGAGGCGCCCCTTCAGGAAGCAGCGAGCACTGGCCGGTCGATTCAGTCGGCAAGAAGCATCCGGCTGCGGTTTGAAAGCTATGATGCGCTGGTCAATTCCCTGATCGATGAGTACGATCTGGTCACAGACTATGTCATAAAAGTTGTCTACAACGTATCGGTCATGATCGATTACAACGGGCGCGTGCATGAAGAGAAGTTCTCCTCCTATATCACTATACCGTTTACAAACCCGATCATTCAGATGAGCGGCCAGCCGGAGAGCGCGCGTGATGTCGCCATTGAACAGGATGTTGAGCACAGCGCCGCACCTGATCTGAGCCTGCTGGTGTTATACGGGGCAGCGATCGTGGTCTGCATCGGTATCATCCTCATTCTCCGGTTGAAAACAAAGTCGCTAGTCAGAGAGGATGCATACGCGCAGAAAGTCGCGGATATTTTCAAAGAGTATGGGAATCGGCTTGCCGGATTAAGCGAAGCGCTGTTCTATCAGTCTTCGGTGATGATCAGCATCGATAAGATGGAAGACATGGTGAAGATCGCGGATGAAATCGGGCAGACGGTGTTCTATTTCCAGGTCGACGATGAAGCGGAACGCAAGATCGAGTTTTATGTGTTTGACGAAGGCAGAATTTATTACATGGTGCTGTTTGGATCGCTCTGATCCCTTCAGCCACCGAACGCCTGCCATGCGCTGCCGCTTCATACAGGTTTCAACAATCACAAACCAGAAGAACGAGGTGAAAATGAGTAGCATTTTGGATGATATCTTCGAATGCGTATCCCTCAGCTATAAAGATGCATTTGAAATGATGATGAAGAGCACGAGCGACTCGATCTATTTCAAAGACCGGGAGTCGCGCTTCCTCTTTGTGAGCAATGCCCAGCTAAGAAGGCTGAACAAACCGGAGATGCGGGACGTCATCGGGAAGTCGGATTTCGATTTCTTCTCCGAAGAACATGCAACAAAAGCCTTCCGCGCGGAAGAGGAAATCATGAAGAGTGGGATTCCGATCATCGACGAAGAGGAGAATTCCTCGTTTGCCAATGGCGAGAATCTTTGGTCCAAGGTATCCAGATACCCGCTATACGACCGCGAGAGAAGGATTGTTGGCACCTGGGGCATCTCCACCGATATCACAAACCAAAAGAAAGCGGAGCTGGAGACGAAGGAACGGGAAGCCAGATTCCATTTGCTTGCTGAGATCACGATTGAAGGAATTGTGATACATGAAGACGGTATCATCAAGGACGTGAATCCTTCGTTGGGCGCCATGCTTGGATATGAACAGAGCGAGATTCTGGGCAAAAACATTCTTGATTTCGTCAGCGCTGATGACAGGGCTGCCGTAGCAGCGGGGGTGGCAAAAAGCGCTGACCGTCTATTTGAGATCAATCTCGTCAAGAAAGATGGAACATCATTTCTTGCGGAAGTCGAAGGCAAATCAATGGGAATATCCGGCTCAAAACTAAGGATGGCTGCGATTCGCGACATTACAAAGCGTAAACAGACAGAAGACGCGCTAAGAGACCGGGAAATCCAGATGCGCTCGATCACGGACTCCGCTTATGACGCCATCATTATGCTTGATCCCGCCGGGAACATCTCATATTGGAATAATGCAGCTGAGCGGATTTTCGGATATAAAAGCGAGGAAGCGATAGGAAAAAATTTACATAACTTAATGGTGCCTTCTCATTATCATGAAGCGTACCTTGACGCTTTTCCAAAATTTGTAAAAAGTGGCAAAGGAAATGCGATTGGCAAAACACTTGATCTGGAAGCGATACGCAAAGATAAAACAATAGTGCCCGTCCAGCTTTCTTTGTCCGCAGCCAAATTGAGCAGTGGTTGGCATGCAATTGGCATTCTGCGTGATGTCACAGATCAGAAGAAAAACGAAGATGAGCTGATCAACGCAAAAACCGTAGCGGAAGAAGCAACGAATGCCAAGAGCGAGTTTCTCGCGAACATGAGCCATGAGATTCGCACGCCGATGAACGCAGTCATCGGGTTTTCAGAGCTGCTGAAGAAGACCGAGATGACGATGAAACAGCGCGACTATATCAATAAAATTGATTCTTCCGCGAAATCTTTGCTCGGAATCATCAATGACATTCTTGATTTTTCAAAGATGGAGGCAGGCAAACTCGAGCTTGAATCGGTTGATTTTCGCCTGGATGACGTCATAAACAACATCGTGGGCATGATTTCAACAAAGGCAGCAGAGAAGAATGTTGAACTGATCAACAACATAGAAAGCGACGTCCCATATTTCTTGGTCGGTGATCCGCTCAGAGTGGGGCAGATCTTGTTAAACCTTGTGAACAATGCGGTCAAGTTCACAAATGAAGGCCATGTGCTGGTGGAAGCCAAACTGGTCAAAAAAGAAGCAGGAAGATGCCAAATCCGCTTTTCCGTTTCCGATACGGGGATCGGCTTAACCAAAGATCAGAAAGAGAAACTGTTTTCCGCATTCTCCCAAGCGGATACCTCTGTGACGAGGCGTTTCGGCGGTACCGGCCTGGGCCTGACGATTTCAAAGCGGCTCGTTGAGATGATGAACGGAAAGATAGCGGTAGAGAGCGAGTTTGGAGTTGGGAGCACGTTTGCATTTGATATCGATTTTGTCATGCAGCAAGAGGACAAGGCGATCATTGCTTTCGACAAGAGAACGCTGCGGAATCTAAAGGTGCTCATCGTTGATGATAATGCAGTATCCAGAGAGATCCTCAAGGATCAAATCAGCGCGTTTGGCGTTGATGCGGTTTCGGTTGATTCGGGACGCGCGGCAATCGCGGAAGTGAAGAAGCAATCCAAGCATAAGCCGTTTGATCTGGTGATCATGGA
>JAUYTF010000021.1 GCA_030695285.1 Eubacteriales bacterium
AAGACGAAAATATATGATGTATGATGTTTGCAAATCATTTTGCACGATGCGCGGTTCTCCCGTTTTGTGATACATCGATTCGACACATCATCAAAAAGAGAAGGTGTTTTTCATGTCCGGCGATAACAGAAGCCTCTCGGAGCGCACGGCAACCGAGCTGTATAACATGATCGTGCTGCAAAAGAAGTTTTCGGCAGGTGAAAAGCTGCCCAACGAAACCGAGCTTGCCGCAAGCCTCGGCGTGAGCCGCACAACGCTGCGCGAGGCGGTGCACTATCTCATCGCGCAGGGCATCTTAAGCGTCCAGCGCGGGCGCGGCACGTTTATCAGCGAAGACATGTCCATGTTTCATAAGTACGACATGGGCGCGCTGAGTCACGCGCGGCTGGCGGATATGTATGAAATCCGCCTGATGTTTGAGCCGCAATGCATGATGCTCGCCTGTTTTCGCGCGACCGAAGAGGAGCTGCAGGGCATTTTCGAGCAGGCGAAGCTCGTCGAGGAGCTTGTGCGCGCGGACGGGAACTGGCCGGACGAGGACCAGCGCTTTCACGAAATGATCGCCGCGGCTTCTCACAACGAGTTCATCATCCGCATGTTTCCCATCATCAACGCCGCGGTCAACGAAGCCATGGAGATGACCGACAATATTGAGGACTTGAAAAACATCGTCATCTACGATAACCGCGACATGGTCAGCTTTCTTCGCCTGCGCGACGGCGCGGGGGCAAAAAGCGCCATGAGCATCCACATCCGGCACGTGATCAACACGCTGGGACTGAGCACTGGGGAGTTATAGACAGCATCCATCCATCAAACCGATCAGAAACAAAACCGCCGTTTGCAGAACGCAGGCGGCGGTTTTCTAGTTTTGTTACAATGCCACAATTCCACCGGAATGTCCAGAAAGCCGTTTTGTCCGGTCGTGACGCTAGTAATTGGAACGTTTATGTTTACCACGCAGGGTATATATCCGTTTAGACGCGCAAAGCACTAGAGAGAGCGCTTGCATGCGCCCTTTCCGATTGATTTTCATCCGCTTTTCAGACTAAGATTGTTCGAGTTGGTTCTAGTGATGCTTTTGTCTCTCAAAATGCTGCGTGAACGTCTTTTTAGTCTACCACGCGAGGTATTTTTCGGACTTGATCATCCTGTTTATTTTTATTGAATGAAGCTCGCCTGTTTTCTGTCGCTGTTACTTCTCGGTTACATTTTTTGTCACACTTACGCTCATTCTTGTATGATTCCGTTGCCTGATTTCATCGTGTTTTTCACGAAGAGCAGGTGCGGGATAGCGGTATCAACCGCTTTGTGCAAATACTATTCATATTAGTTTTAATAGGTAACCGGATTGTGAGAAAACGTTCTGTGTCTAAGTCCTAATACGTACCGGAACCCCCACTTATTACAGGCAAAAACCAACTCTAATACAACAAGAATCAGAAAAGATACGAAATCTCTAGATTACAGCCCATTTTTTTAAGAAAAACCCAAAAATAACTGTTACTTTTCATGCAAAAGCAACGGCTATGTAACTATTTGTTCATATCATTATAGCATTAAGAATTCTGT
>JAUYTF010000198.1 GCA_030695285.1 Eubacteriales bacterium
TTTCATTGCCACCATCGACAGGATTTCAGTCTCTGCATCATCCAGAATCAGATTCCCATTCGCGTATCTCATTCTTCATTTACCTCCTGATAGTCAAAGGATTTCCGCGTCGTGACTAGTAGCTAGCATCCACAAGCCGTATGTTGCGCACCGGACAACGATGCTTTTTGTGTGACCGTCAGACTCGCTATGGTGGCTGGCGCAAGCCCTGCGATTGCGGTCGGTGTCAGTGATGCGAGCTGAGTGGCGCTTACCCCTATCACGTTTGCCGGGATCAACACAGCGACTTGAGTCGCACTCAAATAGCCGAACGCACCCACATTCAGCATAGCGATGGCTGTCCCTGCCCCATACGTTGAAGTAAGCCCTGCAATGATTCCGATCTGCGCCGGGGTTAACGATCCAATCTGCGCGGCAGTAAGCGATTCAATCTGGCCATACAAGTGGGTGGATAAATTCGTGACTGGCGACAACGTACCGAGCGCTGCGTCACTGAGTGAACTGATGTTGGTTCCCAAATCCACAATCTCGTTATCCGACAAGTTTGCGATCTCGGCAGTCGTGATCGCGGCAACCTGGGCCGGATAACTGCCAAGTGCGATCCATGTCGCGTCGCTCAGATATTGAATCTTGGAGGTCGAAACAATGCCGCCGGACGCCGCGCCTATCATTCTTACCTGTGCCGGCGTTAACGCACCAATCTGCAGGGGCGTGATCGACTCGATCTGGCCGGCCAGATTGTTGGTCAGATTCTTCATGGGGGAAAGCGCATTGAGCGCCGCATTGCTCAGCGCATTGATATTGGCGCCCAGGGCAACAATTTCACTATCCCACAGCGTGGCGACTTCGGTAGGGGTGATGGCCGCAACCTGTGCTGGATCATTTCCAAGTACCGCCCATGCTGCAGCACTTAAGTACTGTATTTGTGAGGTGGTGCCCGATCCGGTACCGATCATCCGGACTTGTGCCGGTGTCAATACGGCGATCTGCGCTGCTGTGATTGACTCGACCTGACCGTTCAGGTTGGTGGACAAATTCCGCATCTGGGACAGTGCGCTCAGTGCAGCGTCACTCAAATACTTGATATTCACATCCAGCGCCGCGATCTGGGCATCGGAGTATGTAGCAATCTGGGAGGCGGTAATGGCAGCAACTTGTGCTGGCGTCGGTGTGCTGTTGGCTGATGTGCCATTCCCCGCCCCGCCTCCTCCACATCCCATTAATATTGCGGTGACGACAAAGGCCAGGATGCAGGAATTCAGGCCGGGTGCTGATTTTCTATCGCGATTCATTCTCTTCCTTATATATAGTGTGTGGCGGCGATAAGTCCGCTTTCAATCCCGTTTCACGGAGCCGGTTCGTTTGCGCATGTGCTCAAGGGCCAGTTTCAGCTCCTGCCCCCGTGCTTGAATGGCTTCGGAGAATTGTTTCGCCCCTTGTATGTAGTTTTGCTTTGCCGGTTCTGGATTCGACATGACACTGGTCAACGACTCCAGTAGGAATGTATGAGCGCAATCAAGCTCGGCGAAGTGATCGGCAAACTGCGTGATCTCATGCTCCAGGGGCATCTCTTTATCTGGTATGGGTAGGGGCTCAAACAGGCTCATGCTGGCTGCCCTCCTTGCCGGTCAACTTCATCATCCTGATTCTTGTGTTCATCTATCTCTCCTCGCGTTGTGCAATCAAGATAGCAAAACCCGAAATATTCCAAAGAGGAATTTGATTAAATCACTGCCACCACGTACACGAAACCACGCGCCGGGCGGATGTATGTGATGTCCGTACTCCATATCAGATTGGGGCGGATCATATTCACGCCGGGGGGACTGCCTCAAGGCCATACCCGGCCTTGAGGAACGATGTTTGAGTATTACTGATAGATACGCTCGTTTGAGTTTGTTCGCGGCTGGGTTCTATCGCTTACATAGACCATATCGGGTGTGATCACATATCGATAACCCGCTTTGACCACCAGCTTATAGGCCCGGCTCGGTCTGCAGGTGGCGGTGTTGTCGCACCCAAGCCCAACCTGGAATTCGTACTCCCCCGGAAGCACGTTCAACTTTTCTCGTGCTGGGAAGATAGACTTGCCATTGACCCAGCTGATGTTGGCTGTGTTCTCAATTCCGCTCATGGAACGGGGCTGCGTATCCATGTTGCTTCCGCGCAGGCCAACCCGCGATACGATCTGGGCATATTCTCCCAATTTCTCGGGTGGAGTTCCATCTCCCATCATGGCGCAACCTGACAAGGCGGTTAATCCAATCATGGATGACACGACTGCTTTGATAAAATTACTCGACATTCGATTCCTGCCTTTCTATTTGTTATGCCACGGAGTCATCGTTCGGAGTTGCACTTTCCGCTCAACGTGCCCGGTCGTGGCAGCCGAACATAAGCTACTCGCACAAATCCCAATTAAGCGGTGAATCCCAGATGATGTTCGGGGTGAAGCTTCCCAGATGAACATTGCGGTTCCCGTTCACGACGGCATCGACTTCTCGAATCTGGATTTTTTCATCGGTGAATGATTCGACAAATCCGATGGTCAAGATCTGTCCGTGAAGCTGGCATATCTTGCTACCCACTTTCCTGACCAGCGGGAGTTGCCGAGTTCTGCGCTCCAGTATTGCCGCTTGTTCTGCTTGTGCCTCAATGACAACATCCCGCACATAGTCAGTCTGGCCCGATCGATTAACGTACTCGATCACTCCGCCCCGATGCACAGGATTGAGTTCATCCACCTTTCGTTGATAGCGATCATTGCGGTCCAGGACGGCAATCGAGTTGTTGGGCAGGATGCGATAGATATATCCGGGTTTGGTATAGAACCGGTATGTTTGGGACGGACAACTGGAGTATTGGCAATTCGCTTCCATCTCGACGGAATGCATACCGGCGGCAACATAGACTGGATATCGAGATATTCTCTCCGAGTCCACCGAGCGTAACGAATAGAAATCCGCATGTTCGATCGTTGCCATGCTGGCCAGTTGTTCAGGAGATAGCTTCGGTCCGAACATCCCGCAACCGGCAATAAGTACTACCAGTGTGACCATCGCTAACCGCTTGTTTGCCTTGTTGGGCATGTATATTCCTTTCAGCAATTATCTGATTGCAGGTAGAAATCCTATTCCAACCCATTTTTACGAAGGGTTTGTTTGTAGATTATATTCCGTGGACTGTCAATCCCGAAGCCCTCAATGTTGCGTTTATGGAAAAACGCATGGCTCAGGTTTGCAGGGTGTTGGGAAACAACGTGAAGGCGTTGCGCCTGGCGCAGGGGTTGTCGCAGGAAGCGCTGGCCTTAGAGGCCGAGCTGGACCGCACCTATATCTCCCAGATTGAACGAGGGGTGGGTAATCCATCAGTTCTGGTGCTGCTCAAAATCGCGGTAATATTGAAAGTCGATGTCAGTGACCTGTTTATCAAGCAGAAATGAGATTCACCTCCGCCAATAATCATTGGCCCATGTAACCCGCTCTGTCCGTAACGGACGCAGCTCATCGTATTCTCACAAACTCATCAAATAGTTCTTTGGGAATTGTTGGAATTTGCTAATTTGTTCCTTTCAATCGAAAGGCACAACATGCATCGCACCTCAATCCACCCTGTCTCCCCAGCTGGCACACCACCCAGGCAGCATCTCAGATTCGATGCCCTGGATTGGATGGCGGCGTTCTTTGTCATTGCAACGCCGCTATACATCGCTTACCTACTGATAGGGAATTGAGCGTTGGTGCCTCAACAGCAAAATAGTACTTTGGAAATTTGTCGGCTTTGCTAGATTGATCCTGCATTCACTGAAAGGATCAATCGTGAAAAGAAACGACACAAATGAACGCCGCAGTTGCCAACGATGAAAAGGGGCGTGAATTGAAGCCAACACCGCAGTTTCAACATTCCCATCTGCATAACACCCAGCCTCTGCGCGATGTCCGCAGCAAGCCAACGTCTCTGATTGATTGTGGGCACTGCTACTTTGTGGGTTTTAGGATCAAAACCGTGTCCGGTGACCTTTACCATCACGCCATGATTGCCGCAGACAATGATGATGTCCTATTTGACGGTCTCGCAGCTGAATTCACCATGATCGCCCTGCAATTGCAGGTGGCCACTTATAGTCATATTTCCGTGATTTTTATCCGCAACCTGATGATGCAGGATCCTGAATTGGTCGACTGTGCAGAACGCGAGGGCATCAACAAAGAAATTCAGGATGGAATCGCGCGACATGATGAACGTTCATTTGTCGTTTATGGGCTTATTGGTGAACGGGTTGGAAGTCGCAAGCTCTGCCTGATGGAGGTCACAACTCAAAATGCACTGACCGCCATCAATACCATGAATATCCTGACGCGCGAACAGCATGATGAACCGTTTTCTCCTTTGGAAGTCAGTCAGTCACATCCGGTGATTGCAGAATTTGATGTGTTGTTCCAGCGGGCGGTTGCGCAGATGAATCTATTTTCAGCCAGTACTTCTGCTGAAGCCAATTATCTGCACTGACAGTCAATCAATGTTGACACGTTCGCGTAGCTCCTTGCCGGCCTTGAAATGCGGGACATACTTGGCCGGCACTATGACGGCTTCGCCAGTCTTCGGATTTCGCGCCTTGCGTAGCGGTCGATGGTTGAGGTTGAAACTGCCGAATCCGCGTATCTCTGCCCTGCCCCCACGGGCCAGCACATGGCCTATCCCATCAATGATTGTGCTGACGGCTAGTTCGATGTCTTTGAGAGTGAGTTGAGGATGGCTAGAGGAAAGCTGTTCGATAAGTTCGGAGCGGGTCATGTTGATGGTGCCTGCCGAGCTACGCCGGGGGGCAGTAACTTATGGTTGAAACATTAAATGACGCATCGATTATATAGGAACTGTCGAATGAAAGCGTTATGGAAGAATATCAATAGCCTCATTTATCTGGATATGATTTGGTACTTCTCTCCTTTGATCGCGCTGGTCAGAATGATCAGGAAGCGAAGGTTGAACTACATTCATCAGATGCGTGTGTTGAGTCGATATTGCTATGGGAGGTAATCCTTGTCCGGTTCGGTCGATAGTGACGGTTGGCAGAAGTCCGCTTCAGAGCAATGAAATTTTCCCTTGCGCGTAAAAATAGAGCTGCCTGATTGCGGACACTGGCGACTTTCGGCATTCGACCCT
This sequence comes from Eubacteriales bacterium, assembly GCA_030695285.1. Lineage (GTDB taxonomy): Bacteria > Bacillota > Clostridia > Christensenellales > CAG-138 > UBA7703. The sequence continues at coordinate 5,164 of JAUYTF010000198.1, forward strand.
GAGGCGACGTTCGAAGCGGTACATCTGAGCGGCCGCTTTTACTGCAAGCGGTCACTGAAAGGGAAGGAAATTAGATCATCTCAATGCCGGTGATAACCTTGAACGCACGCTCGGCTATAGTTTTTTGCTTCCTCAAACTCTCCATTCAGCCAGCGACCTTTGCCTTTACATTCTCCGTATCTGGAGTCTTACAAGACAACCAAATGCGCTGCCCACATTGGTTGCACAGGTCTGTAACCTTAAAGGCAATCGCGTGCATGGTTTGGAAAAAGCAGCCTTGGCGTTTTTCGTAGATGGCATGTCGCTTGCAGAAAGCGCAACGATTGGCAACGTTACTTGTGACGCATTGGAAAATTTGGTTCGCGTGGCAGGTACGACATTAGTCGAATTGTTTGAAAGAATGAAAAAGCCGATGAGTGGACGCGGAAGCGGCTCTCGACGTCCCCTAAAATTGACGCCACATGTAGTCGATTCAGCTAACGGACATTTGGCAGTTAAATACAGTCCTCATATCAGGCGTGAACAGCGTTTTGCCGCTGAATGTCCGGCATGAAGCTTGGATTCAACCGGTGGATGCAACACACTAGAAACTGCGTAGGCAGAAGGAGTGCTGCAAATGAAACTGAGACCACGGATCTATTCGTGCCCATTGGGATGAAATTCTGCGGCTGGCCACCTCGATCAAGCAAGGCACGGTGACGGCCTCGCTGATGCTCAGGAAACTCGGCAGCTACCCACGCCAGAATGGCCTGGCTGTGGCCCTACGTGAGCTGGGGCGCATCGAGCGCACGCTGTTCATCCTGAACTGGCTGCAAAGCGTGGAACTG
>JAUYTF010000207.1 GCA_030695285.1 Eubacteriales bacterium
GCCATCGCTTCCAGCGCGACGTTGCCGAACGTCTCCGTGCTGGAAGGCGTGAGGAAAATATCGCTGGAGGCATATGCTTCCGCCAGCAGCTCGCCGCGCAAAAAGCCGGTAAACACGCTCCCCGCCGGCGCTTCGGTTTTCAGCTGCGCAAGAAGCGGGCCGTCGCCGGTTACCACAAGCACAGCATCTTTGTTTTTCGCCTGCACGCGACGCATGATTTCCGGCAGAAGGCCGATGTCCTTTTCCGCAGCAACGCGACCGACGTATAGAACGACCGTCTTGCCCTCAAGCCCGTGATGCGCGCGAAACGCCTGCGATCGTTTTTCCGGCGAAAAGAGCGCCGTGTCGATGCCGCGCGACCAGATGGACAAGCGTTCGAACCCCATGGATTGCAGGTGCGTGCGCGTATCGTTAGTGGGCACAAAGACGCGTCTGCTGCGCCTGTGGAACCACTTGAAATAGTCCTTCACGTTTTGCTTGAGCGGGCTCAGCGACGGATAATACCGCGCGTACTGATCGATGTTGGTGTGATAGGAGGACACGATGGGAAGCTTTCTTGCGCGCGCGTAGGCTCGCCCCGTGATCCCGATGCCGAACTCGGTGACAAGATGAATCAAGCTTGGCCGAAACGCATCCATGTCTCCGCTCAGGCGCGGCATCCAGGGCAGCGTGAGCTTGCAGTCGCGATAGTCCGGCAAAGCCATGCCTTTTGAGCAGATAACGTTTGCGTCGCGTTTGAGCTCGATATCGTCATAATCCGGCACGTGAAACCTGTAATCAACGCCTTTTTTATCGAGATATTGCTTTAAATACGAAAGCGTGTTGGATACGCCGTTTATCTGCGGTATAAACGTATCTGAAAAATAAGCAATCCGCATGATTTCCCCTCCGATTGAACAACGATTTTCTTCTGCATCATAGGTTATTTGTGTAAAGGGCGCGCATGCGAATTATTAAGAAACGGGCAAATCCGGCACATAAACGTCTTGCATCACAAGGTTTTACACATCCATCATTCGGCGTTTACACGCCCATGACATTCTTATGATAAAAATATTGTAGATCATTCTGCGGCGATATGACGCGATGACAGAAGATGCATATTGCGGATAAGGCGGAAAAACACTTGATTTACGGACTTGTTGACGTGGGCGCAAACTCGATTCGTCCCTCCATCTATGAAGCGGAGGACGGCGCGGGAAGAAGCAGGATGATACGCAGATCGTAACCTGCAACGATATTGAGCTCACAGCTACCCGCAAAAAAGAATCTCATTTCGCCGTATGACTCCGGCGCTAGGTAGATTGTTTCAGCACAACAGATAACCATACGTGCATCGCAAAAGCAGCCGGAAAACCTGATTTTCCGGCTGCTTATCGCTCTTATGCAAAATCAATATCGTTTACATCGGCACCAAGCCGCGCAGCGCCCCTGCGATTAGCACCGCAAGAACGATCAGCGGCGCGGGGATTCTCTTGATCATCAGCAGCGCCGCTGTGGCAAGCGTGACGATCAGTGCCTCTAGCGTGAGTCCGTTTTTCACGAGAAGCACCAGCGCAGAAGCGGCAATCAAACCGCCCGCCACCGCCGTGATCCCCTTGATCGAGATTTTGATCGCGCGAATCTGCTTGAGCTGCTCCCAGATCGGATAGACGAAATAGATCAGCAGCACGCCGGGTAGAAAGATGCCGATGCCCGCTGCCGCAGCTCCGGCAATCTGCGTCCACGCGCCCGCGCCGTTAGCCGCCATGCCGCCCGCAAACGCGCTGAAGCTGAACATCGGCCCCGGTAAGCCCTGCACAAGCCCGAATCCCGTCAAGAACTCCTGCGAAGTCAGGCTTTTCGTCGCCTCCACTAAATCCCCGTACATCATCGGGATGACGACCTGCCCACCGCCGATGACGAGGTAGCCATATCGGTAAAAGTCCGCAAACAGACGCACGATCTGCTCTTTCCACAACAACTCAGTCAGCAGACTTCCGATTGCGATGACTGCAAACGCGATGAGATACCACCAGGGCGGGCGAATCACGGAGCGGTTCCAGATGTCTTTTTCTTTGGAGCACGCAATGCTGAGCAATCCCCCGGCAATCAAGACCGCCGGAAAAATCCAAGGCGTGCGCAGAAAGCCCGTGATCACCGCACTCGCGAGAAAGAGCGCACCCGTGAGCCAGTCTTTCACAACCTTTCGCCCGATGCGCCAGCCCGCGGTGAGCATGAACCCAACCGCCATAGGGCTGACATAACGCAAAGCAGACAGCGTCGGCTGCACGCGCTCCAGCCAAATATAGAAAAATGACAACGCCGTCATAAAGATGAGCGCGGGCATCGCCCAGACGAGAAACGTCAAAAGCGCGAGCAACGGACCGCCGACCTGATAGCCAATGGCGACGATGGTCTGTGTGCTGCTCGGCCCCGGCAATATTCCGGTGAGCCCGATGAGCTCCGTCATCTCCTCCTCCGATAAATAGCGGCGCTTGACTACGAGTTGATCGATAAACACGCCATAGTGCGCCTCCGGCCCGCCGTATGCACCGAGCGCGCAAACGGCCACATCGCCAAGAAACCTTCCCCAGTGGGCTTTTTCCGTTTTGATCGGCTTCACTTCCATCTCTTCCTTCATTTCTGCAATATCGCATCTCGAATTGCTGTCATATTTGAATGTTTCGCATGAACTGTTAATATCGCTTTACAATATCGCACTTCGATATTATAATCATAACCAAGAGGTGAGAAAATTGCAAGACAAAATTCACAGAAAACTGTTTCTTGGGTTTATTCAGATGCATATTCTCTATCACGCAAAGCGCGAGCCGATTTATGGCGTGTGGATGATGGAGGAGTTGCGCGAGCACGGCTATGAGACCGGCCCCGGCACGCTGTATCCGATTTTGCACGATCTGGAGACGCTCGGGCTACTGAGCGCAACATCCGTCAACACCAACGGAAAGGTGCGCAAGTATTATTCGATCACGCCCGCGGGCACGCGCGCGCTGGAGGAAGGCATCGAAAAAGCAACCGAGTTGCTACGAGAGATCCGTCCATAACGAATCCGCGCGCAAGCAAAAGCGAGCTATATCTATAGATGAGAAAACGGAAAGATCGGGTCCGCGACTTTTCTGTCTGTTTTTCCGCGCGGGCGTACTCGACATTCATGAGCTTTGCCACTTTTTCAAACCGGGCGGCGTTATGACCGACGCTCATGACGCAGTGGTGCGTGGGCGCTGCCTCGAACCACTCGTCCATATACGCGTCCAGTTCCATGCCGAAATCGACATGCGTCTGTGTGTTGCCGATGGTGAGGATATCAAGCTTTTTTACGATGCCTCTCTGACGATGAAGCGATGGTTGCCGTTGCGCAGTTGGGCGACCCCCAGCATGGTGACGGGGTCGCTGATGACGTTTGCCTCCACGGAGATGCCGGAGCCTTTTTTGCCGTGATACACGCTAAGGCCGCACAGCATGGTTGGCAATTTTGGGTATAACAAAAGGACGCTCGTTTCCGAACGTCCTTGGTTTATCGGTTCAAATTAGCGCTTTGGCAGGCGTCCCGGTCACCTGCATTTTTTAGCCGTAATCAGCGTGGTCAAGCGCCATATCATTTGCTTGAACGTACAACAACTTGTACCCTGCTTGTATTGGATTGCAGAATATTGGTATGATGGTATAGACGGTTGTAAAGTTGCCGGTTGGCGTTATGATACTTGTACTTCTTTGAACTTGAACAGCAAATGATCTAATAGCACTAGAACATCCGTTATCAAGTGCATTGTTACTTTCCAGAGTTGGCATATCATTACGGAATCTTGACAAGGAGAACGGTATGACTCAGGTTTCTTTAAGCTATCAGCTCGATCTGGATGAGCGTTCA
>JAUYTF010000209.1 GCA_030695285.1 Eubacteriales bacterium
GCCATCGCGCGGCGCTCTTCGGCCTTGGCTTGCGCAATGCGCTTGTCTGCTTCCGCCTGATCGATCTGCAGCTGGGCGCCGACGTTGCGGCCAACATCCACATCCGCAATGTCGATGGAGAGAATTTCAAACGCCGTTCCCGCGTCGAGGCCTTTGTCCAGCACCGTGCGGGAGATTCTGTCCGGATTTTCCAGAACATCTTTGTGGCTCTTGCTGGAGCCGACCGTGGTGACGATGCCCTCGCCGATACGGGCGATGATGGTCTCTTCGCCAGCGCCGCCGACGAGGCGATCGATGTTGGCGCGCACGGTTACGCGCGCTTTGGCCCGCAGCTCAATGCCGTCCATGGCGACCGCGGCGATGATCGGCGTCTCAATGACCTTGGGGTTGACGCTCATCTGAACGGCGGTGAGCACGTCGCGTCCCGCGAGGTCGATGGCGCAGCTCTGCTCAAATCCGAGCGGGATGCCCGCACGTTGCGCAGCGATGAGGGCGTTGACCACGCGGTCGACATTGCCGCCGGCGAGGTAATGCGCCTCAAGCTTGTTGATGGAAATCTCGATGCCGGCCTTCGTCGCTTTGATCATCGGGTTGACGATACGGCTGGGAGCGACCTTTCGCACGCGCATGCCGACGAGCTGAAAGATGCCAACGCGCACGCCGGAAGCGGCGGCGGAGATCCAGAGCCCGAGCGGTACAAAGCTGAAGAACAGAATCAGGAAGATGACTGCTAAAATTACGATAAAGACTGGTCCAAGCATACGATACCTCCTAATGGTCGGTGTAAGTGTTGTTGGGATTCTATCTCGCCGGAAATGCTCCGGCGCTCATGAACGCCGCAAGCGGCGTATCAAGCAACTGGCGCTTTACGCATCGGTTTCGTCCGCAGTGCCCGTGGCAACGAGGATTTGCATGCTATCCGCCTTGAGAACCGTGATCGTTTCGCCCTTGGCGATGAACCCGCCGGCGGTGGTGACGTCTACACGCTTGCCGTCGATCTCAGCGATGCCGGCAGGGCGCAGTGTCGTGATTGCGATGCCGGTTCTGCCAACCATCTCCATCTTTGCGGCCGCGACATCGGGAACGGAAGTCCCATCCACCCGCTCTTTGAGCACGAGAAAGGATCTGCTCAACCGTCCGCGCTGTAAAGATCGTATGACCCAAATCAGCCCGAGAATGATGATCAGCAGAGAAATAGCGATGATGTACATCGCCACGCGGGGCTGCCCCCAGCCAAGCTGCATGACGATCACCGCGATCAGCGATAAAAGCCCACTCACTCCTGCTAGGCCAACACCGGGCGTGAACAGCTCGATGAAGAACATAACCAGCGCGATGATTAAGCAGACGATGGTTGCTGCAGCAGTCGGTCCAAGTAGTTCGTGAATATTCATGCGATATTACCCCCTTTTCGGAAGATCACTTCTATTATAGCACACGTTGCATCGGTAATCGAAACAAAATTGTTTCTTTGACGTGTACACATTTGTCACAATTCTGTTGAAAAGCCCGTTTCCGGAGCCATTGCGTTCTTCTGCGCTTATTTTTGCGTAGAAACAGATGCAGCAGCTTTCGTTTTCTCGTGTTCCGTTCGTACTTTTTTAAGAAGAAACAGTTCTTCTCCCGTCAAAAACATCATCGTACCTGCCCGCTTTCATCGATGCGCAAACAGGCTGCCCAAAGACAGGCGCAATTGTAATATGGTCACGGTTTCTCGCGATTTTTTTTGCTAAGATAAAACGTAAACTTGTAAGCAAGCTCATCTGCAAATGAAAACGCATGCAAAGTCAATTGCGCCTTTTGTTTGATCAGGCAAGGCACCAGCCCCATATGAGCCAATGTATCTGCAAAGAATGGTGCGAATGGGTCACGACACGAAAAGGAGCATCCCTCATGGAACAGACCATATTATCCGTGGAACAGACGCAAGAGCAACTGACCATATTGAAGACGCGTTTTCTAGCGCATCTGCCCCGCCACTCGACGCTTCGTTGGGACAAAGTTGAAGCGCGTCTGCGCAACAATCCTTCTAAGCTCTGGTCTCTGTATCGTATGGAGTCCACGGGCGGCGAGCCGGATGTGTTCACGCTCGATGCCGCTACAGGCGAAGTCGTGTTTTTCGATTTCGCCGCCGAAACACCATTCGGCCGCAGAAACCTCTGCTATGACCAGGCGGCCTTAGCGTCCCGCAAGCAAAACAAGCCCGCAGGTTCCGCGCTGGAGCTCGCGGCGGATATGGGCGTCTCCATGCTGACACAAGACGAATACCGCGCGCTGCAAACCCTCGGCGAATTTGACCGCAAGACCTCCAGCTGGGTTGCCACACCGGAAAGCATCCGCAGGCTCGGCGGCGCGATGTTTTGCGACAGGCGGTATAACCATGTCTTTACCTACCATAACGGCGCGGAGTCTTATTATGGCGTGCGCGGGTTTCGCGCAAAGCTGAAGGTGTAATTCAATTTACTCTGCACTCAAGGAAGATGTTCGCCTCTTCTTTTTTTGTGCAAGTTGCTGAAAGCTGACAAGCTGTTGTCAGATTTCACGCTTTGATATAGTATAATGAGTGAGTCGTATGCTGCTCGAAATGATTCAAACGAGAAGAAAGGTGTCTGCTATGGGTTATAAACTCCCGCTGGATCGTATCTCGCTTGCGGACTATCAACAATTGCTTCTCCGGCAAAACCTGCTCCCCGGGCGGCGCATCCTGCTCGAACAGCTCGACGCGCGGTTTACGGCTTTCGCTGGTCTGGGCCTCAACACAGTTTTGCAGATGAAAACAGCCCTCTCTACGCCGCCGAAGATCGCCGCCGTATCCGCCAAAACCGGAATTCCGGAGGAGTATCTGACCATCCTCCGGCGCGAACTCGGCAGCCTCACGCAAAAGCCGGTCGCGCTGTCCGATTTTCCGTCTTGCGACACCGCGCTGATCCGCTCGCTTGCCGATTCTGGCATTCGCACCTCAAAAGAATACTGGGAACAGCGCAGAGATTATCATGAAGAGCTGTTTTCGCTTTGCGACCTTGTGCGCATCAACGGCGTCGGCGCGGTTGCCGCGCGGGTGTTCTACGAGGCGGGGTTTTCTTCCGTCGCCGCCGTCGCGGGGGCAGCCGCCGCAGAAATGCTCGCTTCCGTCAACGCGGTCAACGCCAAAAAGGGGTATTACAAAGCGAAACTCGGTGAAAAAGATATGCAGTTCTGCATCGATTATGCCAGAGTGCAGGAGAAGTACTGTTAGCATCTTTCTCGACAGCCCCGGCATCTAGAACAGCACAAAAAAAGCAGCTGATCTTGCTGCCCAGTTCTGATGAAGAGGCCATCGAGCCTCTTTTTCTTGCGTGCGCGCGAAATCTATGTTATAAAACACTTCAAACGCAAAATGCCGCCGACAAAAGGCAGCACACGGAGGATCATGAAAAAAGGCTTACTCTTAGGGCTGTTGGCATCGTTCTTTTTC
>JAUYTF010000216.1 GCA_030695285.1 Eubacteriales bacterium
GAAAAAACAGATCAGCATACACATGGGAACAGAAGAGGAACGGAGAGAGCAAATGAAGATCGCAATTCCGATGAATGAACAATCGATAGATACAGACGTAAGCCCCTCCTTTGGGCGCGCGCCGTATTTCCTGTTTTACAACAGCGTAACGATGGAGACCTACTATCTCGACAACACGGCGGTTGCAAGCCAGGGCGGAGCGGGAATTCGCGCCGCGCAGGTGATTGCCGATCATGGCGTGAAGGCGCTGATTACCCCACGCTGCGGTGAAAACGCGCAAGAGGTGTTGCAAAAGGCGGAGGTGCTCGTGTACCAATCCGTGCCGGGAACCGCGCGGCAGAATATCGAAGCACACTTGAGTAACCAGCTTGCGCTGCTGCAAAAATTCCATCCGGGGTTTCATGGGCATGGGGAAAAATAACCTGAAGATTGCCGTGCTGAGCGGAAAGGGCGGAACCGGGAAGACGCTTGTTTCCGTAAACCTCGCTGCAGTGGCTCAAGATGCAGTTTATATAGACTGCGATGTTGAGGAACCAAACGGCCACCTTTTCTGGAAACCTGTTTTAACAAGTGAAGAGATCGTTTCCGCAAGAATACCGCTGATTGACAGCGATCGCTGCAACGGCTGCAGAATCTGTGTCGATTTTTGCAGATTCAATGCGTTGGCGTTTATCAAAAACAAACCGGTTTTATTCAAGGATATCTGCCATTCATGCGGGGGCTGCGCGCTGTTTTGCCCGCAGCAGGCCATCAGCGAAGAAGAGAAACGCATTGGCGTCATGCAGACAGGCGTATCCGGGAGGGTGCTGGTGCACACCGGCGTATTGAATCCCGGCGAATCGTCCGGCGTTTTGCTGATCAAAGAGCTGATGAAGAAGTGCTCGTGCGAGCGGGAACGGATGATATTCATCGATTGCCCGCCCGGCAGTGCCTGCATCGTTATGGAGAGCATCAAGGACGCGGATTATTGTATTCTTGTCGCTGAGCCAACGGTATATGGCGCGCACAATCTGAAGATGGTCTGCGAATTGGCGGAAGTGTTTCACAAGCCGCACGGCGTGGTATTGAACAAGTGCATGGAAGCGAAGAATCCGGCGGAAGCATATTGCGTCGCGCATCATGTTCCGATTCTGGGAAGAATCCCGTTTGACTCGACACTAGGTTTGCTAAACTCAAACGCAAGAATTGCTGCGAGAGAAAATGAGCGCTACAAACGGCTGTTTTCCGCGCTGCTGAACACCGTAAAAGAGGAGGCATGGCATGAAACAGCTGCTCATCCTCAGCGGTAAGGGAGGCACGGGAAAGACGACGGTTGCCGGCGCATTCATCAGGCTAGCGAGCGCAAGAGCGTATGCTGACTGTGACGTGGACGCGCCGAATCTGCATTTGAGCATAGCGCAGACGGTTGAAGCGGAACGAGAGGACTATTTTGGCATGCCGAAAGCACAGATCAACGCGGATCAATGCACAGGCTGCGGACAATGCAAAACCAACTGCAGGTTTGACGCGATTCTGCAGGACTACGGGTATACTGTCGATCCCTTCGCCTGCGAAGGCTGTGGTGTTTGCGCGACGCTGTGTCCAGCCGGAGCGGTTTCGATGCATCCGGCTGTCGCAGGAGAGCAGATGCTCTATCTGAGCGAAAGCGTTGTCTTTTCGACCGCGCAACTCAAGATGGGCAGCGGTACTTCGGGCAAGCTTGTCACTGAAGTAAAGCGGCGGATGATAACCGCGGCAGGAAAAGAAACTCAGCTTGCGATCATTGACGGTTCTCCGGGAATCGGATGTCCGGTGATTGCGTCGCTCAGCGGGGTTAGTCAGGTGCTGATTGTCGCCGAACCTTCCATATCGGGGCTGAGCGATATGGAGCGCATCACTCACACCGCACTTTTGTTTCATGCGCCGTTGTGTGTTTGCGTGAACAAAGCCACTACCAATTTTGAACTGACCGGACGAATCGAACAGGTTTGCAAAGAGAAAGGCATTCCGTTCGTCGGTAACATTCCGTTTGATCCCGAGGCGATCCGCCTCATAAACGAGGGGCTTACTATTGCGGACGCGGACTGCCCGTCCGGCAGGGCGGTAAGGGAGATATTCTCGGAAACGATGCGCCTGCTGGAGCAGGAACCCTACAGAAAATGAATGAGTGGAGGAAAAAAACTATGAAAATCGCCGTAGCAAGCGAAGGAGCCAACGTGACGGAGCACTTTGGGCATTGTGAAAGTTTCATCGTCTTTGAAGCGGAAAATGGCGCGATCGTCCTGCAGGAGAGCGTAGTAAATCCGGGGCACAAACCCGGCTTTCTACCGAATTTTCTTGCGGATCGCGGTGTGAACGTCATCATCAGCGGCGGTATGGGCGGCGGAGCCGTTGAAATCTTCAACGAAAGAAAGGTTGAGGTTGTGGTCGGGGCATCCGGCGAAGCGAGAGCGGCTGTTGAGCAATATCTCAAAGGTGAACTCAAAACGACGGGTTCTGTTTGTCACGAGCATCAGCACCATGATGCGTGCGGGCACTGATCGCTCAAGCCGCTCTTACGGGCGGCTTTTTTTATGCGCGGTTGCGCGTTGTGCACGTGGCGTAAATTTGATAGGATGAAAGCAACGAGCGGATGGAACGCGCGCTGCACACGTCGATATTTCTTCAAAGCAAAAACGAAAAGGGGGTTGTCAGATGGCAAAATACTTTTGTCCTATTTGCGGTTACGCCTACGATGAGGCGCTTGGCCGGCCGCAGGACGGCATCGCACCGGGCGCGCCATGGTCAGCGTTGCCGGAGGGATGGG
>JAUYTF010000227.1 GCA_030695285.1 Eubacteriales bacterium
ATCCAGAAAACGGGCGGCAAGACCCCGCGGGATTTCAACATCACGCCGGACGGGAAGTTCCTACTCTCCGGTTTTCAGGACAGCAACGAGCTGATTCTCTATCGAATCGATCTGTCGAACGGTCAACTCACCGAGGCAGAGCGCACCGCAAGCAACTCGCCCACGGCTGTACTGTTTGCGGATTACGAGTAAGCGAACAACAAGTGCGCTTCTCATAAATAAAACTCGTTTTCAGATTTTGAACTGTAACCCCGCGCAAACGCGCGAAAAAAGACCGCCGATTTCGCGGCGGTCTTTGCGTGTTGCTGTGATGTTTTGCTTACAGGACGAGGCTCGGAGCAGTGTACATCCGCGCGCCCATCTCCTGATCGAGCATGTAGAGTCCCTTGCTGTCTGTGCCGAAAAGCTCCATCTTCTTGATGTTGTCGTTGGCGTTGGTCTCTTCCTCCGCCTGCTCCTTGACAAACCAGTCGAGGAACTGCATGGTGCGAAAGTCCTTCGCCTCATACGCCACCTCGTAGATGGTATGAATGGAAGCGGTGATATACTGCTCATGCGTGAGGGAGGCACACAGCGCATCGATGTGCTTTTTCATTACGACGTCAGGCTTGCCGATGGCCTCAAGCGTGACTTTGATCTCGTTGTTTTGCATATATTTGATGAAAAGCAGCGCGTGGTCGCGCTCCTCCTGCGCCTGAACGGTAAACCAGTTGGCAAAGCCTTTCAGGCCCTGCTCCTCGTAATAGTTTGCAAAGTCTAAGTAGAGATACGCGGAGTAAAACTCCTTCGTGATCTGATCGTTTAATAGTTTCATTACTTTTTCACTAAACATAATAATTGCTCCTCTTCTCATTTGATCTTAAAGGGTCTAACTACATCGATGACTTTATACATATTATAACCGATCTAACAGTATCATACCGTGCTTTTATCACGCAAGACAATTCAATCTCAGCAAATTTTCTATTTAATTTTTGATCATCCCGGCAATAGCGTGACTTTCGCACATTCTTATGGTACATGTATGCTATACTCAATATATACGTAAGGCGGTGAAGATATGGGGTATTATAAAATTGCCGAAGCGGACTCGATCAAGCCCGGCGAAAAAAAGAGTTTCCCGCTTCGCAGCAGGATGATCTTGCTGGTCAATGTCGGCGGCACTTATTATGCGCTCGACAATCGTTGCCCACACATGGGCGGCGCTCTCTCCGGCGGAGACCTGGAAGGCGCAACGCTTTCCTGTCCGCGGCACGGGGCGAGGTTTGATGTCCGCACCGGCAAGAACGTGGGGGACGCGAAGCTCGCGTTCATCCATGTGAAAGTCGGCGACGCAAAGGTGTTCCCCGTCAAGGTTGAGGGGCAAGACGTTCTCGTTGAACTCGACTAAAGCCCGCTTCCAAAGACACCGCTGCATCAGCGGCTGTGCATGAACCCACCTGTACCGGAAAGAAGGATAAAAAATGAAAAAGAATGTTGGTCAAATCGACCGTTGGATTCGCATTGCTCTCGGAGTCGTACTCCTAAGCCTGCTGGTGTTTCTCTCCGGCCCTGTCCGCTGGATCGGGCTGATCGGACTCGTTCCGCTCATCACCGGACTGATCGGCTCCTGCCCGCTGTATGCGATCTTCAATCTCAACACAAACAAAGGGAAATAATAGATTTAGGTCTTAGATGGTTTTTGTTCGCAACCCCCGTTGGCAGATGCTGGCGGGGGTTGTTGGTTTTTCGTGGCCGTCTGCCACTTTAAAGCAGATGCACTCGAAGGCTACCCATGACATGCCAACCGCCCGCGCACCATCTCGGCACGCGGGCGTTTTTTGTCCGCTCGTTTTAAGGAAATACCCAAATATTATTTGATCTTCTTCACATTCAGCATGCGGATGGCGTTGAGGATGGCGAGAATGGCGACGCCGACATCCGCAAAGATCGCAGCCCACATGCTGGCGATACCCAACGCGCCCAATAGCAGCACCAGCCCCTTGACCAGCAGCGCCAGCACGATGTTTTGCTTCACGATGCGCAGCGTCTTTTTGGACACGCGAATCGCGGTTGCAATCTTGCTAGGCTCATCTGTCATGATGACGATATCCGCCGCCTCAATCGCCGCATCCGACCCCAGCGCGCCCATCGCGATGCCAATATCCGCCCTTGCGAGCACGGGAGCGTCGTTGATGCCGTCGCCCACAAACGCGAGCTTTCCGCGCGGGGACTTCTCGGCAAAGAGCTCCTCCACCTTCGCGACCTTGTCCGCCGGCAGCAGCTCGGTATACACGCGATCCAGCCCCAGCTCCGTAGCGACACGCTCGCCGATGCGCTTTGCGTCGCCCGTAAGCATCACGATCTGGCGAATGCCAGCCTCCTTGAGCTCGCGGATAGCGCGTTTTGCATCCTCCTTGACCTCGTCGGCAATCACGATATGGCCAATATACGCGCCGTCCTCTGCTACATGCACCACCGTGCCGATGACGTCCGGCGCCTCAATAAAGTCGATGCCGAGGCGACGCATGAGCTTCGCGTTCCCCGCGACGATCGTTTTTCCGTCTACCCGCGCGGTGACACCGTGGCCGGAGACCTCCTCCACGTCGCGGATGCGCGCGGCATCGATCGGCTGAGCGTAGGCATTTTGCAGCGAGCGAGAAATCGGGTGATTGGAGTAGCTCTCGGCATAGACCGCTTTCTCCAGCAGCGCGTCTGCGGATATACCCCGCGGCTCGATCTGCTGCACACGAAAGATGCCCCGTGTGAGCGTGCCCGTCTTGTCGAAGACGACGATCTCCGTCTCGGCCAGCGCCTCGAGATAATTGCTACCCTTGACGAGGATGCCGCGCCGGGAAGCGCCACCGATGCCGCCAAAGAAACTCAACGGAATGGAGATTACGAGAGCGCACGGGCAGGAGATCACGAGAAAGATCAGCCCGCGATAGACCCAGTCGCCAAACGTCGCGCCCGGTAGAATGAGCGGTGGAACCAGCGCAAGCAGCACGGCTATGATGACGACCACCGGCGTATAATACTGCGCAAACGTTGTGATGAAGTTTTCGGACTTGGACTTTTTGCTGCTCGCGTTCTCCACCAGATCGAGAATTTTGCTCACGGTGGATTCGCCATATTCCTTCGTGACCCGCGCGGTGACAAGACCATTGATGTTGATGCAGCCGCTCAGCAGCACATCTCCCTCGTCCACATCGCGCGGCAGAGACTCACCCGTGAGCACAGAAGTGTCCAGCGAAGAACTCCCGCTGAGCACAACCGCGTCTAGCGGCACACGCTCGCCAGGCTTGATGACGATGATCTCACCCACCTCGACTGCATCGGGATCGACCCGCTCCAGGCTCTCGCCGCGCTTCACGTTCGCGTAATCCGGGCGGATGTCCATCAAGTCTGCAATCGACTTGCGAGACTGATCCAGCGCATAGCTTTGAAACAACTCACCTACCTGATAAAACAGCATGACGGCGACTGCCTCGGCAAAATCGCCCACGATAAACGCGCCGATGGTCGCAATGCTCATGAGAAAATTTTCGTCAAATACCTTGCCGCGCAGGATGTTGCGCACCGCGCGAAACAGCACATCCCCGCCGATGATGAAATATGCCGCGATAAACACGCCGAACGAGACCAGGTTCCCCTCCGTGCGCGTCAAAATCGCGAGCGCATATACCGCCGCGCCGATGCTTGTTTTGATCAGTCGTTTTTGATTTCTTGTGCGCTTCATTCTGCTACGCCTTTCGCACCACGACATCCGGCTCCACTTTCTTGACGATCGCCGACGCCTGCGTGAGAATCTCATCCATGCGCGCGTCTTCCCCTTCGATCACCATCTTGGTGGTAACAAAATTGACGCTCGCGGCAGAAACACCGTTGAGCTTGGCAACCGCGTTTTCAATCTTTGCCGCGCAGCTCGCGCAGCCAAGTCCTTCCAGACGAACTGTCTTCTTCATGTAATTCCTTCTTCTGCCTTCGCCGCGCAGCTCGCGTAGCCGAGTCCCTCCAGACGAACTGTCTTCTTCATGTAATTTCCTCTTCTGCTGCTGTTAGCAGCATGTGTGATTCAATCATAGAGAAATTTGTAAACCCGTTGTTTTCGATACAGTTGAATGGTTGCTCAACTGTTAATACTATTATAGTTGAATGCTTGCTCAACTGTCAAGGGTGTTTCGCAATTTTTTCGTTGCTTTTTCGCAAGGCGTGGTATGATAGAGGAAGTAGTTTTCCAGAGCAGACACAGAGTCGTGCGGGAACTACACTTCATATGCTTTCAAATCGGCAACAGCTACGAAAGGTCAAACGATGGGCAGAGAAGATTACGTATGCGACTGCGACATCATCCACGCGGATGTAGTGGCATCCGTCAAGCGGAATATGCCGGAGGAAAGCGAGCTGTATGACCTCTCGGACTTTTTCAAAGTACTTGGGGACAGCACGCGTTCCAAGATCATGTGGGCGCTGGACGAGCACGAGCTATGCGTTTGCGATCTTGCGGCGCTGCTCAACATGACAAAATCCGCCATCTCGCACCAGCTGCGCGCGCTGCGGGACGCAAACCTCGTCATCAACCGCCGCGACGGCAAAAATATCTACTACGCCCTGGCGGACGACCATGTGCGCCAGATCTTTGAGATGGGCCTGGAGCACATCCGCGAAACCTGCGAACCGGGCGAAGGCTAAGGCAAGAAGGCACGCGACGGAACACCGGCGGCTGGCTTTGACAGCGCGGCACTCTGCGCTGCATCGAGCGCGATTCCCCCCTTGCGGGGGAGGATTATTCCATGCGTTGCACCACCCGTTCATATTTATTAACTATTTACGCATAATTATGCATGTAACGATCAGATCTAGTCGTTTTTGATGATTTTTATGTAATATTTGTGAATATTTTGCTCATAATTATGAATTTTGTATTGACAAGGCAGTATATCTATGCTATTTTAATGCAAACAATGGAGTTGAGATGTTCAACTCCTATTTCTATTAGGAGGATCGGATCAAATGATGAAGAAACTTTTTGCGCTTGCATTGTCTGTTATGATGCTGCTCTCCTTTGCGGCCTGCGCTGCAAAAGAGACCGCAGAAGCGCCCGCGGCAAGCGAGGCTGCCGCCGCGATGGTCGATATGTCTGCCGTCAAGCTGCTGCAGGACGGCGTGCTGTCCATCGGCGTTGAAATCGGTTATCCCCCGTTTGAGGATTTTGCCGAAGACGTAACCACCCCCATCGGCTACGACATCGACTTTGCCAATGCCCTTGGCGAGAAGCTCGGCGTCACCATCAACTTTATCAACACCGCCTGGGACGG
>JAUYTF010000244.1 GCA_030695285.1 Eubacteriales bacterium
AAGGACACCAGAGACCTCGCAGCTGTTGCAGCCGGCATGGTTGACGCACTGCTCACGGGTTCGGAGCCGGAGATCAACGATACGACGACGTATAACAACAACGTCAAGATCGTTCCTTCCTACCTGCTCATCCCGTACACCGTCACGGTTGACAACTATCAGGAACTGGTCATGGATTCCGGATACCTGACAGCGGATGACATCAAATAAACGAGTGATCCAGTAACAGACAATTTCAAATCGGCTAGCGGTAAACAATGGTATTAACGCCGCTAGCCGATTTAAGTCATGTGGGCGTAACAGATATATGCCGTTGTTGTCCCAGGATCGAAAAAAAGGAGTTAGTCTATGGGAAAGTATATTTTAGAAATGAGGAACATAACGAAAACATTTCCGGGCGTCAAGGCGCTGGACGATGTTAACTTTCAAGTAATACCGCAGCATATACACGCGCTGATTGGCGAAAACGGCGCCGGCAAATCAACGCTCATGAATATTCTCAGCGCCGTATATCCGTACGGCTCATACGAGGGCGACATCGTCGTCGACGGTGAGGTCTGCGTATTCAGGTCGATCAAGGACAGCGAAGCAAAAGGGATTGCAATCATCCATCAGGAATTGGCATTGATTCCCAGTCTGTCGATTGCGGAGAATGTATTCTTAGGCAACGAGCAAACCGATAAAGGCCTCATTATCAATTGGGACAAAACCCGAATCAGGACCATAGAGATGCTCAAAAAGGTTGGGTTGGATGAGCGGACAGACACGAAGATCAAGGATATTGGGCTTGGAAAACAGCAGCTGGTCGAGATTGTCAAGGCGCTCGCGAAAGATGTGAGGCTGTTGATATTGGATGAACCGACCGCCGCATTAAACGATAAAGACTCAGATCATCTGCTGGATTTACTTGTTGAGCTGAAAGAGCACGGAATAACAAGCATCATTATTTCGCATAAGCTCCATGAAATCACGAAGGTTGCAGATGAGATCACCATTTTGCGCGACGGGGCAACGATCGAAACGCTGGTCAAGGGCGTGGACGATATTTCGGAAGAGCGCATCATCAAATCGATGGTCGGCCGGGAAATTGTAGACAGGTTTCCAAAGCGGAAGAACAACATCGGCGATATCTATTTCGAGGTAAAAAACTGGAATGCGTTCGATCCGCTGGACGACACAAAACACGTAATCAAAGATGTCAACATCAATATCCGCAAGGGCGAGGTCGTCGGCATAGCCGGGCTTATGGGCGCTGGGCGAACCGAATTGGCGATGAGTCTGTTTGGGAAAGCGTATGGCACGAGAATATCGGGCAAAATCTTGAAAAGCGGGAAAGAACTGCATATCAATGACATCAGCGACGCGATCGCGCAGGGCATTGCGTATGCGACGGAAGATAGAAAAACCTCCGGTTTGATACTGATTGACGATATCAAAAGAAATATCACACTTTCTTCTCTGAAGACCTTGAAAAAAAGGATCGTCATCGATGATAATCTAGAGATCAAGATCGGAGAAGAATATCGAAAAAAACTCAATATCAAGTCGTCGAGCATTCTGCAAAAAACGGTGAACCTCTCCGGCGGGAATCAACAGAAGGTAGTTTTCAGCAAGTGTATTTTTGCCGACCCCGATATACTGTTTCTGGATGAACCCACGCGAGGAATCGATGTCGGAGCAAAGTATGAAATCTACACCATCATCAATGAGCTTGCGGAGAAAGGCAAGTCCGTCGTAATGATTTCTTCCGAATTGCCTGAGCTATTGGGCATGTGTGATAGAATATATGTGATGAATAGAGGGATGATCGTGGGCGAGCTAATGGCGAGTGAAGCCTCTCAGGAAAAGATCATGCAGTTCATTATGCAAAGCAACAAGGAGGTTGTAAAATGAAAAGACTAAAGAGTTTGCTCAGGGGAAATATTCGCCAATATGCCATGATTATCGCCTTGGTTGTCGTTGTGATAATCTTCCAGTTCCTGACGAAGGGCATTCTGCTCAAGCCGCTGAATATTTCAAATTTGATACAGCAGAACGCTTACGTTCTGATTCTGGCAATCGGTATGCTGCTGTGCATTCTGACCATTGGCAACATCGACCTTTCGGTCGGTTCGGTGGTAGGGCTCGTCGGCGCGCTGTCTGCGATATTCATACTGAAGATGAATATACCTGTTTGGATCGCGATCATATTATCGCTCATGGCAGGGTTTGTCATTGGTGCATGGCAAGGCATGTGGATTGCATACATCGGCGTTCCGGCATTTATCGTAACACTGGGCGGTCAGTTGATCTTCAGAGGCTTGACTATGGTCGCTCTGCAGGGGACGAGCCTCGCGCCGCTTCCGGCCTCCTATACTTTTTTAGCGGCGGGCTTTGTGCCGGATATTGCAAACATCAAAGGCATCAACCTACTTGCGCTGCTGGCGGGAGCGGTTGCTTGCATCCTGTTTATCATGAATGAGTTCAGCAAGAGAAAGAGCAAGAAGAGATATAACTTCGATGTGCCTTCCTTTGGCGCGTTTCTGTTCAAACTGCTCGCGATCACCGCGGTCATACTGGCCTTTAGCTATGCGCTGGCACTGTACCGCGGCATACCGACGGTTCTGTTGATCGTCGTTGCGCTGGTGTTGATCTACACCTTCATTACCGACAAGACGATCCCGGGCAGACACATCTATGCGTACGGCGGCAACCCGAAGGCAGCGCGCCTTTCGGGCATCAAAACCAAGCGCGTGCTCTTCTGGGTCTATGTCAACATGGGTGTACTCGCTGCGCTGGCCGGCATTGTGTTTACCGGACGGTTGAACTCCGCGACTCCGAAAAGCGGCAACGGATTTGAGCTGGACGCGATTGCGGCTTGCTTTATCGGCGGCGCTTCAACGACGGGCGGCATTGGAACTGTCGTCGGTGCGATCGTTGGCGGCTTGCTCATGGGCGTGCTCAACAACGGAATGTCGATCGTGGGTGTGAGCATCGACTGGCAGCAGGCGATCAAAGGCTTTGTTCTGCTCATCGCGGTTGGGTTCGATGTCATCTCGAAGACGAGAGCGAAGGTCTAAAAAAGCGCAATGCCGTCATGAGCCGAATGACGCGAGTTTTAGGTCATGCGTCTCAAAGTTAATCCGATACTCCTTGAAATAACATTTCTCTTTTCAGACAAGAACCCCGATTCAAGCGGGGTTTTTTGTCGCGGATGGTTAAAATGCGAAGGTTTCATTGCTTTGGTTTCCCGGAACCGACTGAAATATCGCTTAGATAGCGTCCGTTAACATTGCTCTTGAATACGTGAAAGCGTTTCAAGGCGGGATTGCCGGATGCGATTGTATTATGATGCTGTGTCAAAAATGCTGGAGATACCCTGCATACAAGACAAAGGGCGGTCAAGAAATGATAACTCCGTTCGGACAACTAAGCAGGTATGAGCGTTTCAGCTGCGGGTGGATATCACCCGCCCGAATTTTCGTGCAAAAGGGGCCGCCATTTCTGGACAGCCCCTTGTTGATGCGACACCAGTTGTGTTTATCACGTGCTCTGGTTTGTGTTCCGGAATGGGCGGATCATTATTTTAAGAGTGTTTTTCGGAAAAAGATCGACGTGGCCGTCATGGTGCCGTCGTGTTCGAGATAATAAGTTACCGTTGCGCGGTCACCGACACCGCAGTCAGAGTCGCCGGAGATTTTCACCTTGCCGAGCAGGAAGCCATAATCTCTGCCGTCATCGCCAAGGATCTCGATCATATTGCCGGCCATTGACTCGATGTAGCCCGTCGCTTTGTGTGTCTTAGGTCCCGGAGGGGTAGGATCCGGCGGTGCTAGCACATTGATGATCTTGGCTTCCGGCGCTTTGCTGGCATAGCCGTCATAGGTCACCTTGATCTTGGCTCCGACTTCGAGCGGATACTTGCCCAGATATTCGGTGGAAGATACGCGCTGGAATTTGTAGTTGTGGCCGGAATTCGTGTGGATGAATACCGTTTTGCTGCTGAGCTGCGTCACACGACCGTCGAGCGTTTTGTT
>JAUYTF010000245.1 GCA_030695285.1 Eubacteriales bacterium
CTTCAGTCTATCATGTGGGTGAATCGGATTCAACGCCCCGTTTATCCCAAACGAGATCAGAACGGCTCAGATTCATGTGAAATATTCTCTATCACCATCTACATAAAATCTTCACACAAGTTCCATATGATGTTCCCGTAAGAAAGACCACGCGAAGTGGCTCTTGTTCTGGTTCAAGTGTATCATGTTGAACAAGTGAAAGGAATTTTCAGATGGATAAAAAGCGAGTGTTTCATATTTCAGGCATGACCTGCGGGCATTGCGAGATGCGCGTTTCCAAGGCAGCGCGCAGCGTTCCCGGCGTGACGAGCGCGATCGCGTCGTTTTCGCGCAATCGCCTGGAGGTGACATACGATACGGAGGTCATCGATGAAGACACGCTTGTCTCCTCCGTGACGAAGGCCGTCTCCGCGGCAGGTTACCGCGTGCAGAACAAAGGTACCAACGCGCAGCCTGTCTCGAAGGTGATCCCTATCGTCATCATCATCCTCGCGCTGTATTTGGTGTTGCGCTACACCATCGGCTTCGATTTCTTCGGCTATATCCCGAAGATCGACAGCACGATCTCGTTGACAGCGCTGTTTGTGACAGGGTTGTTCACCAGCGTGCACTGCATCGCAATGTGCGGCGGCATCAACCTCTCCCAGAGCGTCGGCGCAAAAGGTACAGGCAAGGCAAGCCTTCGCAATCCTCTTTTGTATAACCTCGGCCGCGTGATCAGCTACACCGTCATCGGCGGCTTGGTCGGCGGCATCGGCTCTGTGCTGTTCCTCAGCGAGACGCTCAAAGCAGTCCTGCTTGCGCTTGCCGCAGTCGGCATGCTGCTGATGGGGCTGAGCATGCTCGGTTGGCTGCCGTCCTGGCTCACGCCGCGTATGCCGCGCTTCCTCGCCGCGAAAATCGGCAAAAAGGGCGCCGGCAAAGGTCCTCTTGTGATCGGACTGCTCAACGGGTTCATGCCCTGCGGTCCGCTGCAGGCGATGCAGCTCTACGCTCTTGCAACCGGATCTATTCTGACCGGCGCGCTGTCGATGTTCCTCTTCTCGCTCGGCACGGTTCCGCTGATGCTCGGCGCAGGCGCGCTCTTCTCCGTGCTCAAAGGCAAGTTTGCCTTTGTGATTCAGCGGGTCAGCGCAGTTCTCGTCGTGTTCTTCGCCGTCGTGATGGCGACCAACGCCTCCTCGCTGCTTGGCCTTGGTTCCTCTGCCTCGCTGGATGCGGCTCCCGCCGCAACCGCCGCCGTGCAGGAAAAAGAGGCGAGCTCGGATTCCCTGCTCCAGCAGGCGCTTGCCAAAGGCTATCTGCCTGCAACACTGGATGGCGACGTGCAGAAGATTCAGGCGGATCTGAATCCCTCCGTCTATCCGTTCATCATCGTGCAGAAGGGCATCCCGGTGGAGCTGACCATCACCGCGGACGAAAGTTCGATCACCGGCTGTAA
Organism: Eubacteriales bacterium; assembly: GCA_030695285.1. Lineage (GTDB taxonomy): Bacteria > Bacillota > Clostridia > Christensenellales > CAG-138 > UBA7703. The sequence continues at coordinate 1,442 of JAUYTF010000245.1, forward strand.
TCAAACCGTGGTGTTCCCCGCGTTCGATGTGAAAAAGGCACTGACACCCGGCGACAATGTGATAAAATTTACTCCAGAGGAGTCTGGTCTGATTCCTTACACCTGCTGGATGGGCATGTTGGACGGACGAATCCTCGTAGTGGATGA
>JAUYTF010000267.1 GCA_030695285.1 Eubacteriales bacterium
CCGTCGAGCGTCGGCGGGGCGTAGGCCGCGCCCTTGCTCTCTGCTTTTTTGTTGAGCAGCTCATCCGTCTTTTTGAGTACGGCGGCAAAGGCTTCCTCTCCCGCGCACGAGACGGCGATAAAGAAATCGTTCGCGGACACCGCGCTGGTAAGCTCCGGCGTGGCAACGCCGATGTTGTGCGCGATCTCCTTGTTCAGATCCGACCCCATGCCGACGAGCGCTTCCGTCACGCCCTCCACCTTCTTGAGTTCTTTCGAGATGAGCATGAGGGTGACGGAATCAAAGTATGCGTTTTTTTTGACTTCCAGCTTGATCATGTTTTATTCCCTCCGATGAGCATGCGAGTCTCGGAATCATCGTATCTGTTTTTCTTAGTTTCCAGCTTGATCATGATTCATTCCCTCCGATGAGCATGCGAGTCTCGGAATCATCGTATCTGTTTTTCTTGACTTCCAGCTTGATCATGGCGTGATTCCTCCAATTTGCTGCCACAGCGCGAGCACAATGCCTGCGAGCATGTCCGCACCGGATGTGGAGCCGATGGCAAGCGTGCGCTCAATGGCGCGATTTGCCGAAGCTTTGTCCATAAATGTAAACATAGCGCGAAAAAGATCGCAGATCGCCGCGTTGGCGAGCGCCATACCGCTATGGAGCAAAAACGTTCCGCTGATGCGGTTGGTTCGCTCTGTCGCCGCATGTGCCATGCGTGGGATGAGCGCTTTCGCTTCGATACGGTTTTTCGCGCGAAAGAGCAGATGAAGTGCCGAAAAATATCCCGCGAGCAGGTCATCCGAAGATGGCGTCAGCCCCATGCCACAGCCCGCGCAGTCTGCCGCTGCAAGAGCCGCCTCTTCCCACGCGCCCAGCGAAACCGCATAAGTCAGCCGCTCCAGCCTTGGCGCAAGAAAGCGGGTATAGTGGTTGCCATCTCCGCCCGAAATGAGCGGAGCTAAGCTCATCTCCGCATCCGCGCTTTTGAGCGCTTCCAGAATCAGCGCTGAAAGCGTCTCTTCCGCCTCTGTGCCATATCGCAATTCGATCGCATCGAGGCTGAGTTCCGAGGGTGGTGCGCTTGAAAGATCGATTTCGATCTGTGCGTCGGGGATGATGAGCATCCCTTCCCCCAGATACGCCGCCATGCTTGTGCGGACACCCGTCTGGGGAAACGGGGCACTCGTCCGCACAAGCACGGCATATGGCGTTAGGGCCTTATCTTGTGCAATCAACCCGATCAGCCCACGAAACCCAAACTCCAGATTCACCGCGTGATCAAACACGGAATGCACCGTGCCGGAACGTGAACGGCTCAGCGAGAGATCCAGGAGGCGTTGGCAAACGGCTGTTGCTCTCATGTGACAGTCGCCAGGTTACGGCTTGACAAAGACGAAACCGGTCTCTTTGCAGTCGATGCTTTCCTTATACAGGATGCTGCGGGTTCGTACGACACCGACGGTGGCGAGCAGCTCCATACCGCTCTCGATGCCCTCGTCAAAGCCGATCTGTCCCGTCACGCGGACGCCGTTCTCAAACTCGACCACGCCAAAGTGGAGCCAGGGCTGCATATATCCTTCCGGCAAATTATATACGCGCGTCCATGTCAGGAGCTTGCATTTCCCACCGAGCTCAACCTCGGTGAATTCGCGCCCGTCGCAATCCGGATTCTGGCAAACGACGTAGCGGGGATGGTGCAGCTTGCCGCATTTCGTGCATTTGTAGGCATACATCTGTTCCATGTTCTCTCCCTCCCTACTTCGTGGTCAAAATCGTCGCCACGACATTGTTGCCAAACCCGCCGAAATTGACGGCAAGCCCGGTCTTTGCGCCCTCTACCTGACGGCCTTCCGCTTCGCCGCGCAACTGGCGCACGAGCTCGATGATCTGCGAAACGCCGGTGGCTCCCAGCGGATGTCCTTTTGCCTTGAGTCCGCCGGAGGTGTTGATCGGCATTTTGCCGCCAACCTTCGTGTCTCCGTTGCGCGCTGCGATATGCCCCTGCCCGCGCGGGAAGAGGCCCGCTTCTTCGCTTTCCTCGATTTCAAGAATCTGGAATGCGTCGTGCAGCTCGGCAACGTCGATATCCTCCGGCCCTATGCCGGCCATCTTGTATGCCTTTTGCGCGCTCAGGCGCACAGCCAGCAGGTCGCTCGGATTTTCGCGGTTGGCAACCACGTGCGTATCGGTCGCCGAAGCAATGCCCGCCACGCGGATAAACGGCTTGTGTGCAAAGCCCAGCTCGTCCTGCTTGTCCTTTGCAACGAGCAATACGGCAGCCGCGCCGTCCGACACGGGGCACATATCAAACTGCCGCAGCGGATCGGCGACGATGGGGTTTGTCGCGTTGATGTAAGCCGGGTTTGTGATGCGTTCGAGCACCACCGGGCGCTGGATGTGCGCCACGGGGTTGTGGCAGGCATTGTCGTGGTTTTTGACCGAGACGATGGAGAGGTCTTTACTCTCCACGCCGAAACGATCCATGCAAAGCCGCGTAAACATGCCGGCAAACGACGGCAGCGTGAGTCCGTATTTATACTCCGCCGTGGGGTGCAGCATGGTCGCGACAAAGTCGGTGCCTTCCCAGCCCGTCACTTCACGCATTGCCTCGCCGCCGATGACCAGCACGCAGTCGCACATACCGGAGGCGATTGCCATCACGCCGAGCTTCACGGCGGATGCACCGGAGGCGGGCCCGTTTTCGATGGTTTCCGCCATCGCCGGGCGGATGTTGAGCGCATCCACAACAGCGCTAGCCGCGCCAGAAACGCGGTTGACCATGCCCGCGCCCATAGAGGCGACAAGCACCTGCTCGATCACGTTTTTCCGGCCGGTTTTTGCGCCCGCGTCGTCCATAGCGAGCAGCGCCGCTTCACAGAGCATATCGAGAAACGAGCCGTTCGTCTTTCCAAACTTGGCATGGCCGACGCCAACGATTCCTACCTGTCTCATTGCCTTCTTCCTTTCTTCCCTCACGCAGCGCGGGCGCATTTACAGCGCCGCACGCGAGCCTACCGAAGCGTCAGACGCTGATCTTGGCGGGCATGTGCACCACTTCGTTGGCTTCGATCACGTCTTCAAACGCGGGGCGAATGCCGACGTTCTTGTTGGCCTTGTGCTTTTCCCAAAGCGCGCGGGTAAGAACAAAGGTCGGCACGCCGCCGAGCTCGTGCGGGCACTGCGGGCGGGACTCGAGCTCATACTCGATCATCCAGCGCTTAAAGCCGTTGGGGCTCTCCGCTACGATCCAGACCTCGTCCTGATTCATAAAGTCGAAGTGATATTCCATCTTGGCGGCAAAGAGCTGCGCGCCGACGCGGGCGCCGCGCTTGAGCGTCATGGTGTGATAGCTCATGCCGACTTTCTCGTTGACCATGCGGCCATTGACGATACCGGCGATTTCGCCGTCGATCACGCCGATGAGCAGATATTCATCCTGCACGCGATAGCGCAGCATGCCTAAGAGTTCCGCGACGATACGCGCAGAGACGATGTCGTAGAAATCCTTCTGGTGATCTAATAGCACCTTGATGCTGTCGATGACCATCTCGGTCTCTTCGCGCGTCGCGGTGCGAACAAGCATGTCCTCGCCGGTGGTCAGCGGGATCACCTTTGCTTCATACGGCTTGAGCCCGATCGTCGGCGGACGCAGCGTTGCTTCCATTTCGTCAACGAGAATATCATACTTACCCATGTGTGTTTGCCTCCTTCATTTGTTTAAAAGAATTGTTTCAAGAATAAAGATTTGCGCTGAACTACATCACCATTGTAGCGTCATTATGAAGCCTTGTCTAGTATTCCTTGCAAATATTTCAACTTGATTTCTCCCGGTGGTTTTCCGGCGGTAGATTTTTCCCGATCGAACGTTTTTTTGAACAGAACGCGCACTATTATATATTTTTCTCTTGAATTCAGCCGTTTTTTTACTCACTCACAGACGCATTCTCACTTGCAAATATTCGGTCTTTCGCCGTTCAAATAGGCATTTTCTTTGCTTTTTTTCGCTAAGAATCATCATGATGTTGATTATTATTGCAGGATTCCTTCTGTCATCATGCATAATCTGTAAAATCTTCTTGCGTTTTCCCGTCCAAATTGTGTTTCTTTGGCGCGCGTAGTATACTATATGAAAATAATAGGGGAATTTGCGTTGTCGCAGAGATCCAGCGCCCCGTTCTTGCGCAAAACGATACGTGACCTGCTCAGCAGGTTTGAGCATAAGAGAGGAAACAGCACATGGATAACAAAATTCGTCGAATCGGAATCCTCACCAGCGGCGGTGACGCGCCGGGCATGAACGCGGCGATCCGTGCCGCAGTGCGCACCTGCGTGCTGCACAATATCACCCCCATCGGTATCCGGCGCGGCTACAACGGCCTGATCCATTCAGATGTGGTCGAGCTCGACGCGCGTGCCGTAAACGGCATCACCGCGCGCGGTGGCACGATTCTCTATACGGCCCGCAGTGAGGAGTTCCGCGCGGACGAGGGCGTACAGCGCGCGGCGAACAACTGCAAATACCTCGGCATCGACGGTGTCATTGCCATCGGCGGGGACGGCACCTTTCGCGGCGCGCGGGAGCTTGCCAAGCACGGCATCAATACCATCGGCATACCCGGCACCATCGACAACGACATCGCCTGCTCGCATTATTCCATCGGCTTCGACACGGCGGCAAATACCGCCATCGATGCCATCGATAAGCTCTCGGACACCATGCAGAGCCACCAGCGCACCAGCGTGGTGGAGATCATGGGCAGAAATGCGGGGCACCTTGCCGTCTACGTCGGCATCTCCGTGGGCGCCACGGCGATCATACTGCCCGAGCGTCCGTTTGACTTTGAGCGGGATATCGTGGAGCACATCCGCGAGAGCCAGTATCGCGGCAAGCATCACCACCTCATCATCGTAGCCGAGGGCACAAACAGCACCAATGAGATCGCCCAGCGCTGCCGCGACGAAATGGGTCTGGATACCCGCGTCACCATCATCGGCCATGTGCAGCGCGGCGGCAGCCCGTCCGCGCGCGACCGCGTGATGGCAACGCGCATGGGGCACCGCGCAGTGGAGGAGATCCTCGCGGGCGGCACCAACCTCATCGTCTGCTATCGCAACAGCCAGATCACCACGCTGCCCATCGACGAGGCGCTGAGCATGACAAAAGATCTCGACGAGTATATGTACCGCGTGGCGACAGAGATCACGATCTGATCCGTATGACAGCGAAAAACCTGGGCGCTCGCCCGGGTTTTCTTGCGCAAAAAAATCTTGAATGAACGAGAGAGAAAAGATGGTATGTGATACATATGGAGACGCGCAGAACCCCACACTGGTTCTGTTGCACGGCGCGGCGGCGTTGGATACCTTCTCGCATCAATACGAAGCGCTTTCGCACTGGTTTCACGTGCTGGTGCCGCATCTGCCCGGCGCTGGTGAGGCGGCGGCGGAGCTGTATGACCCGCAGACTACGGCAGACGCGCTAGCGGAGTGGATCGCCTCGCTGGGCGCAGACCGTGTGCTGCTCATGGGGCACTCCGTCGGCGCTGAGCTTGCGGTCAAGCTCGCGAGTGAACACGAGCAGCTCTTCTCCCGCGCGGTGTTCTTAAGCCCCTGGCTCTGCGCCAGTGAAGCTGCCGCGCGCCGCTATGCCGGCATGGCGCGCATGACCCATGGCGCGATCAAGAGCGCCTATTTGCTGCGCATGCAAGCGAAGTATTGGGGACTGACGCCGGAGCAGACGGAGAAGCTCGTATCTTACGGCCCACGCATCACTCTGGAAACGTATGTCGCGTTTTACAAAAAGCGTATCCACCTGAGCGAGCTGTCGGGTTATCCTTCCGTCAGCATTCCGATGCTCGCCATGTGCACGCGCGGCGAAACGGCGGAGATGAGAACTTCCGTGCGTACGCTGGGCGAGCAAAACACAAACTGCCTCACGGTGATCTTTCCGCAAGGCAGTCATGATTTTGTGTTGCGCAAGCATAATCTGCTCAATCCGATGCTGCTGGATTTTCTGACGGCGAAATAGGCCGCTTACTGCGCTTCTTCGCGAGATTCCGTCACAGCTGGCTCCTTCTTTCCCGGCCATGCGAGGATCAGCGCAAACGGAATGACATTGTTCTTCGTCAAAAACCCGCGCATGGTTGAAATATGGTTCTCTTTCCCCGCGAGACCGTTGAGGAAGCGAAAACGCGCCTCCCCGTCCTCCTCCGGCGGAAGAGACTCGTCTGCATAAAACGTAACGAAATGAAAACCGTCCTTGTGGCAATAGTAAATGATACCCGCGCTTGTCCCCTCGGGCAAGCGCGCTTTTTTATTCCAGCGGAACTTGATCGGCATACGGTAGCCGTGCTTTTTGAGTTTGCGGCGCAGACGAAAGAGGTCGGTACCCACTAGCCCGCGAAAAACCGTGTGTCGAATCAATTCATCCGCCAGCGTTTTTTCATCGACGTTCTCCCCCATTCGCTTAAGGAAGTTATAAGCCGCAATCCAGCCGCAGCCGTTGATATCGCTCGTCAACACGCCGTAGCGGATGTGCGTCAGCCGCGCCTGATCCACGATATAGCCGTCCTTTGAATATGGCGTTCTGATTGGTTGATCCATCTTCACTCACCTTGCCTTTTCGTTTCAGTGTCATCTACGCTTTCGCCGTCCTCTTCGATGGTCTCAACCGATATCATCGGCTCGCGTTTCTTGCTGTGGGGCTGCCATGCCAGAATTTGCTTTGCAGCCGGGTGCTCAATGAGATACGTTGCCGCCGTAGCGACAGCAAAGGTCGCCAGCAGTATCAGCGCGGTATACGTCCATTGCCAGCGCACGTCCCCCGTCATATTCGGCGGCTTCTCACCCGTCCAGTACGGTATCTTCCACTCTTTGAATTTCACGGCGATCCATTGATGCCAGATGTAGATGTTATACGAGATCAGCGAAAGATAGCGCATCAGCGCATTGGAAAACAGCCAGCGCACGCCGGAGAAGGTCAGTGCGGCGGAAATCGTAATTGCCGCAAACACCAGCGAGAGCAGATAGCGGTTCTCGGCCTGCCAAACCTGCACCGGTTTTGTGTTCGGCGCGGCTTTCATCATGGTAACGAGTATGGCAAAGCCTGCGACAAGTGCGACAAGCGCCAGCGCAGAGAGCTGGGGGCTTCTGCGCAGGTGTCTTCCCGCCAGAACAAACAAGAATGCAAACGCCATGCCGTTGGCAAATACGCCAAAGAAAGCGGGCAGCTGGTTGACCGTCAGACGGATGCTGTCCGCGTGCGGGAGCGCAAAGCCACGCAAGTAAAGCGCCGATACCACTAACATCCCTAGATACGTCCAGCCCGGCTTTTTCGCGAACGCACGCGCCAGAAACGGGAAGAAGAGATAGAACTGCATCTCGATCGCCGCTGTCCACAAAACGCCGTTGATCTTTGTGCCGATGAGTAAATCCGGAAAAAGCGTCTGCATAAACGTCAGCGTCGGCAGCAGGTCGAAAAGTCCATCCCAAATGGTACGGTATGCACCGGCAGGAACCGAAACAAAAGCGAAGATCAGCAGCACGCTCACGTAATAGCTCGGCACGATGCGCGCGATGCGTTTTTTGTAGAAGAGCTTGGTTTCCGGCAGCGGCGTGTGATCCAGCGCGGCGCGCGCATACGGCAAAAACAGGCAAAAAGCGGAGAGAAACAGCAGCCAATCGACAAACAGAAAACCAGCGCGCGCAATAAACTCGAGGTTGATCGCGCCCGGCAAACCGAGACGCGCGAGCAACGGCATGCGGATGTATGGCATGATCCAGTTCTGCTGCCAGAAATGGAACCAGAGCACGCCGAGGACCGCCAGCGCGCGCACACCGTCGAGCACATCGATGTGTTTGGTATCTATGCTTGTTTTTTCAGCAGCCTGCGGCTTGCGGGCAGGTGCGTCGCTCGTTTTTTCCATGCCGATAGTGTACCATAACAACGATGGGCAAAAAAGATGGGAATTCGAAATCGAGCCCTCGTTTTCCCGACGAACGACTGATTTTCAGCAAATAAAGCGTCTCATCTGCCGCGAAAATTACCCTGCCGCTCTTCTTTCTGACAAGCGTGTGTATTATAATAGAAAAAACATGTTTCGTGCGCAAAAAGAGCGCGCGGCATGAAAACAGGAGGTTTGTCAGCATGAGCGTTACTGTTTCCGAATTCGGGCACCTGCCCTCCGGCGAGGCGGTGCTTCGCTATACCATCACCAACCAGCGCGGCGTGAGCGCCAGCCTGCTCAACTACGGCGCAACCTGGCAGACCATGTTCGTGCCAAACCGCAAAGGCGAACTCGTCGATGTCGTGCTCGGCTACGATACGGTTGAGGAGTATCAGAAGAACTTCATGTACCTCGGCTGCACTGTCGGCCGCGTCGCAAACCGCATCCGAAACGCGCGCTTTACGCTAGGCGGCGTAGAATATAAGCTCAATGCAAACATGGGCGATTCCTGTCTGCACGGCGGCAACATCGGCTTCGATAAAAAAATCTGGCAGGCGCAGATCGACGGAGACTCCGTCCTCTTCTCGCTGACCAGTCCTGACGGGGACGAGGGCTTCCCCGGCACGCTCTCCGCTGTGGTCATCTACACGCTGGACGAGGAGAACGCTCTTTCGATTCAGTATATGCTCAACAGCGACCAGGAAACGATTCAAAACATGACCAACCACGCCTACTTTAACCTCGCGGGCCAGCAAGCCACGGTTCTGGAGCAGACGCTGTGGATCGACGCGGATACGTTCACGCGCATCGACGAAACCACCGTGCCGACGGGCGAAATCGCGCCCGTGTTGGGCACGCCGCTCGATTTTACGATAGCCAAGCCTATCGGGCGTGACATCGACGCGCGGGTGGAGCACATCGACACCGCGGGCGGTTTTGATCACAACTTCGTGCTCAACCACAAAAAAGGCGGCGTGGAGCAGATCGCGACAGCGATCGACCCCGTCGGCGGTGTGACGATGGATGTGTTTACCGACCAGCCGGGCGTGCAGCTCTTCACCCCGTCGGACTTTTCGTATATGACGGGCAAAGGCGGGGTCAAATACGGCCCGCGTCCTGCGTTTTGCCTCGAGACACAGCATTTTGCAGACGCCATGAACCACCCGCATTTCCCGAGCATCGTGCTCCGCGCGGGCGAAGTCTTCTCCTCTGAAACCATCTATCGCTTCCGTGTAGAGAAATAACGCAACCGCGCGCAAAAAAATCCGCCAGCGAAGGCGGATTTTTTATGATCCGTAATATTTTATCAATTCTGATAGCAAGTACTCAAGTGCGTTCGACTCACTCGGAAATCCTATCACATTGTACTCCGTGTCACGTTCTCTTAAGAGAGTCTCCCATCGAAAATGGTTTTTTCGCAAGCAATGCCCTTCAGCAACAAAACTGTCAAAGCTAACAAGATTTCGGTCAATCTTGTGTTGATCCAGCAACTTTAAAAACTCATCTCGGTTCATCCTCAATCCTCCAATAATCAGTCACCTTCGTCGAGATCCAGGTGCTGATAGCTTTCCAGTAACGTTAGTGCATCCTTCGGAAGATGTCGCGAAAAAAACTCAATTTCCAATAATTCCGAAAGGTACCATTTCCATGAGGTATTTCGTTCGGATTCCGCTTGTTGTATCGTCGCGACAGCGGCGGAAAGAAACGCCTCACCGCTGCATATAAGCTTGATGCGTTCAAGTATCGTCACTGCTCCCGGCCAACTCAAATCGACAGTCCATTCAAACAACCTCATCGCAAACGGAGAAAGCTGTTCGTCCGTTTTTGTGGCGAGCACAATCGCGCAATTGTCCCATACGTTCTTATTATACCGATCTGTAAGCGGTTGAAACAACGGAGAAAAGTCATCTAGCTGTTTCGCAATTGCGATACCAGCTACCTGATCTTCCTTGCTGGTATTCCAATCGACCAACTCAAAAATTTCTTCTAACTGGTTCATACTAGACAATCTGGAACAAATAAAACTTCAAATAATCCGTTTCAGGCACATGCATCAGCGTCGGATGATCCGGCGATTGCCTGCGCGCCTCGATGAGCTTTAAGGCAACCCCTGCGTCCCGCGCCGCGGAGAGCAGCATCTTCTCAAACAGCTCACTCGGCATAAAATGCGAGCACGAGCAGGTCGCAAGGTACCCGCCGCGCGGCAGCAACTTCATGGCGTTGTAGTTGATTGTCCTATATCCCCGCTCCGCCCCCGCAATCGTCTTGCGGCTCTTGGTAAACGCGGGTGGATCGAGGATGATCATGTCGTACGATTCGTGCTTCTCCATGAGCTGCGGCAGCAGGTCAAACACATCCGCGCAGACGAAATCCATCCGCTCAGCCAGCCCGTTTTTCTCCGCGTTCGCGCGCGCGAGCTCCAATGCGACGGCGGAAACATCCACGGCGGTGACGTGAGATGCGCCCGCTTTCGCGGCGTTGAGCGCAAACGAACCGGTGTGTGTAAAGCAGTCCAGCACCTTCTTGCCGCGAGCGATCTTCGCCGCCGCCAATCGATTGTATTTCTGATCGAGAAAGAAGCCCGTCTTCTGCCCGTTTTCCACGTCTACATCGTAGCGAATGCCGTTTTCAACGATCTCGATGCGCGGGCTCTGCGGTTCCGGTAAAAACGCTGCGCAATACCAGCCTTTTTCCAGCGGCAAGCCTTCCAGCTCGCGGATGCCGACCTCGTTGCGCTCGAAGATGCCGCAAATCTCGATGCCGTCGTCCTTGAGCAGCGACACGAGCAGGCGATAGAGCGTGTCCTTGATCCGCTCGATGCCAACGGAGAGCACCTGGCTCACCAGCACATCGTGATAGCAATCGATGGTCAGCCCCGGCAGCCCGTCCGCCTCGCCGAAGATCATGCGGCAGCAGCCGTAATCTTCGCCCATCGCGGTCTTGCGATAATCCAGCGCGTAGCGAATCCTGCGCGAAAAAAACGCTTCATCAAACTTTTCATTTGCATTGTTGGAGAGCAGCCTGAGACGAATCTTGCTATGGCGGCTGAAAAATCCCGTGCCGAGATAAGCGCCTTTTCCGGAGAAAGCGTCCACGAGCACGCCGTTTTCCAGTGCATCCGTGTTGCCCGCAACTTCGGTGTCGTATACCCACGGATGCCCGGCTTTGACGGAACCCTCCGCCCGCTTGGATATCGAAAGTCGCGCAAAAGCGCGTTCCTGTTTCATATATGGTGTCCCCGTTTCATCTGCTATTGAGCGGTCATTCATTCGGCATCAGCGAAGTCCGGCATCATGGTAACATGGCGCCTAGGGTTTGTCAAAGCATCGCGCGCGCATGCGCGGCAACCCTTGTATTTTGCCTGAATTCGCAGAATGCAGTGGGTTTCAAGCTGCTGCGCTGTCGCAGTCACGCCAAGACTATTTTGGGATCGTATGATTGATTTGATCCACTCTTTTCATTTTTTAGCTTTCACTATCGGTCGATTCGGTCTATAATAATACCGAACTCAACGAAAGGAGTGTGATTGGACGGTGGATCCCGTTCCCGAACGAAGTAAGAATAGTATCTCAATTGAAGCGCGCGTTCGGGAAGGTTCGCTTTCTTGCCGCGCGCGGTAAAGCGAAAGGAGTAACACTGCCATGAAGAAGATCTTCAAAACCTTCGAGGCGGAGATGCGGCAGCTCAGCGTGCCTGAAAAGGACTGCTGGATCTCGCTGGTCAAGCCAACGGAGAGGGAGCTCGCGGAGGTGGCCGAGCAGTACTCCATCGAGCCGGACGACCTTCGGGCCGCGCTGGACGAAGAGGAGCGCTCCCGCATCGAGCTGGAAGACAACTACACACTCATCCTCGTGGATATCCCCGCCGTGGAAAAAAGCAAGGGCAAGGATATCTACACCACCGAACCGCTTGGCATCATCCTCGTCAAAGACGCGATCATCACCGTCTGCCTTGAGGAGACGCCCGTATTGTATGCCCTCAAGCAAAAGCACGCAAATGAGCTGCGCACGCATATGCGTACGCGGTTTGTGCTGCAGATTCTCTATCGCAACGCTTCGCTCTATCTGCAATATCTGCGCGTGATCAACAAGCTCAGCGACAAGATCGAGCAGAAGCTGCATGTCTCTACGGAAAACCGCGAACTCATCGAGCTGCTCGAGCTGGAGAAAAGCCTCGTATATTTCACCACGTCACTGCGCTCCAACGAGGTTGTGCTCGAGAAGCTCTTAAAGAGCGACCGCGTTAAGAAGTATCCGGAAGACGAAGATCTGCTCGAGGACGTTATCGTCGAAAACCGTCAGGCCATCGAGATGTCAAATATCTACAGCGGCATCTTAAGCGGTATGATGGATGCATTTGCCTCCGTCATCTCCAACAATCTCAATATCGTCATGAAGTTCCTCGCCGTTATGACCATCGTGCTCGCCGTTCCGAGCATCATATTCGGTGCATACGGTATGAACCTTGCCCGAGAAGGCATGCCTTTTTCCGACAGCCCGTTTGGTTTTCTCATCATCGTACTCATCTCGCTTGCGGTTTCAATTGTGGTTGCGTTCTATCTTGCCAAGAAGAAGAAGTTCTGATGAAAACCCGCTACACATCGTACCTAAGCGCGAGCCTGTAAGGCCGCACATCATAATTGAAGAAATAAAACGCCTACGGAGTTGATATTCCGTAGGTTTTTTATCTATCCCGGCAGTTAGATTCCATAATATGGAAGAAACGGGATGATCGATAGGCGCATTGCCTTGTTTTGCATATTGCCGATTCAGCTTTATTGGGCAGATCAAAACTGAAAATAGATAAACGCGGTATCACCTGCATAGAAGAACATCAGCATCAGAATGATGGCAAATATGAGCGCAACCTTGGACCAGAACCGGCTCAAATCAAGAAGCGGATAGAATCCGTGCCCCTGATTTCGGTTGTACCCGATTGCGGATGCAATCGCGATGATGCCCGCAAACACGAACGTGAAAACATAATGGTACCGTATGCCGGCAGCTCCCGAAGCAATTCTCGTGATAATTGTGATCGCGTCCGAAAAAGACGTTGCACGAAAGAAAATCCAGCACAAGCAGGTAAACAAATACATTCCGACAACGGATATCGCGGAAACGACCTGTTTGAGCATGCCGTTTTGAATGTGTTTGCCATGAAGATCGCTTTGCTCGCGAAACGTCTTGTGCACGATCAATGCCCCGCCATGCAATGCGCCCCAGAATACCATTTGCCAGTTTGCGCCGTGCCATAATCCGCCCAGTAGCATCGTAAACATCAGGTTGATCTTCGTACGGATCTTGCCCTTTCTGTTTCCGCCAAGCGGGATATAGAGATAATCCCGCAGCCAGGTAGACAGGCTGATGTGCCATCTCTGCCAGAATTCGGAGGGGTTTTTCGAAAGATACGGCATATCAAAGTTTTTGCACAGATCATAGCCAAAAGCCTTTGCAACCCCGATTGCCATATCCGAGTAGCCGGAAAAATCGCAATAGATCTGCATCGAGTAAGCGATCACGGCCAGCAGAATCGAGAACCCGCTGTAGCTCAGAGGAGAGGCAAACACCGCATCCACACAGACGGCCAATCGATCCGCGATAACGATTTTTTTGATCAACCCAAACAAGAAAATCTGAAAGCCTTCCGCAAGATTTGCGCGGGTCATCGGTCGGTCTTCGTTTAGCTGCGGCAGAAAGTCGCTGGCTCGAACGATCGGCCCGGCAACCAGCTGCGGGAAAAACGAAATATACAACGATATGCTTGCAAAGTGATCGCACGCCTTCAGCTTCCCCTTGTAGACATCGATCAAATAACTGAGGGCTTGAAACGTATAGAATGAAATCCCGACGGGAAGAATGATATTCAGCGCGCCCAGGCTTTGTATCCCGAATAGCTGTGCAAACGATTCGATGAAGAAATTGAAGTATTTGAAGAACCCAAGTATAGCAAGCGAAATCGATACCCCGAGGATCATGAATCTTTTGGCTTGCCGCTTTGTGGCGGAGCGTTCCATCTTTCTCGCCAGGATGTAGCTGATGTATGTTTGCAAAACCAACAGCAGCAGGAATCTTGCATCCCAGTATGCGTAGAACACAAAGCTTGCGATCAAGAGCACGGTATGCTTTTGCGCGCGGGTCTTGCAAAGACGGCAAGCGGAATAGGAGACGATAAAGAGCAACAAAAATGCCAGCGAAACAAATGACATCAGTTTTTCTCCTCATCCTGAGTTTCCGCCCATGCCTTGTAGAACGCCTCGGCAACAATCCGATGCCCCAGTTGGTTCAGGTGTCCGCTCTGCATGGTCGTATTCGAAAACCCGTACGGAATCGCGTAGTCGGTTTCATATGCGCTTAAAAACGTATCGCCTGTATCCACAAACACGATGCCATTGTTTTTGCAGGCAGCGCGGAAATCGTCGTAGTAAAGCATATCGCGCGCGATCGAAATCGTTCCGTCCGGCTGAGTCAAAACCCCCGGATGATACAGTATGATGATCGGTTCTTGGTACGCCACGCGCAGTAATGCGAGCGCTCGATTCAAGGCATCATAATAACCGGAGTCTGTGCCGTCATCTCCGGCATCATCGTTGCCCGCCGTTTCCGCAGGAAGACTCTCCGGGTCGATATCCGAGTTGTCGTTGCTCGTTGCGTTCGCCTTGAGAGAGTTCCTAAAGCGCTCTATGCCGAATGCACCGGCAAAGCTAACGTCCATCGACTCTATCTGTTGACGCAGCAAAGCAATGATCGGGAGCACCCCGAGCGTATCGTTCCTGATGCGTCTTGACAGGCTGAGCGATTGCGCTAGCGCTTCTCCCGCGCTGGAGGGTTCAAAATGCGACTGGTCCAGCGCCTTTCCTAAGTCCTCGCTCGAAAAACCCAATCTCGAAATTTCAATCATGATCGCATCCGCGTTTGGAAATTCTTCGATCGCCGCCTGAAAGCCTTTTACGATCAACGGCAGCGTATGCCCTGCCGTGCCAATATTGTAGACCGTTCTGGCATCCGGATCGATCATGCGATTGAGCACGCTTGCCATCGTATCCCGCTGCATAACCTGCAAGCCTTCCGCATGCGAAGATCCCATCAAAAGAATATAGTTCTCGCTCAAGCGCAGTTTACTCGCATTGAGATACCCTTTTTCATCGACACGATTTATGCCATAGCCTTCCGCCCCGCGCACGATCCAGCTGTTCGGCGTGCGAATGCTTCTGGAATATGCGTTCTCGCGTTGGATAGAGCCTGCACCGCTCCGGTAAAAGAAGGAGATCAGGTTGGCGCAAAGCAACGCGATAGCGAGCGCAACGCACCATGACAGGATGTTTTGAACTGTCTTTTTCGTCAAAGGCGCTGCCTCCTGTCATAGCTTGTTAGAAACCATTCCATTTGAATGATCTTTTGCCCAGTCCCTGTTCTGTCCGCGACGCGCACGATCGGATAAGAAACAATCTTTTCTGATTGTAGTAGCGAATGGTTTCCGCGTCAATACTTGCGTTTGCAAGAAAGGTTTACGCGCGCATCAAAGAAGCCGGCCCGGTTCATGCCCGGTGCCAGCTCAGTAGAAACTGATTCTGTTGCGCAATACAAACGCACATATTATAAATTATACTATATCATACCTTGTAACACTGACCATCCACAAATGTGCACCTCTGCAAACGTTCCAGCGGTGTTCTCAAACAGTTGTTTCCCTTGTATCATCTTCTCTTCTGTTCTCTCATCTTCTCTTCTGTTCTCTCATCTTTCGGCATTGACGCCAAACACACCATAGCATTTTCTTGATTTTGCTGTTTCACAGCAAAAAGCACAACGCCGGAAATAATCGTCCGGCGTTGCGTTCTTCATGCGTTCATCACGTACGTGCTTAGAGAAAGCATCTTATTATGAACCAGGCGTCACCGTCGGTACGGCGGTCGGAGTAGGAGTCGGCGTGGGAGTGGCCGTCGGCGTTGCTGTCGGCGTGACCGTCGGTGTGGCTGTCGGCGTTGCTGTCGGCGTGGGTGAGGGTGTCGCGGAGATAATCGTGATGTAGATAGCAAACACATAGCCGGTCTTGCCCGTTGCGTTTACCGTCAGCTGATACCAGTCGCCGGATTTTCCGAGCACCGTAACCGCCGTATCTTTCGCAAGTTTCCCCATGCTGGAATAGGTGGTAGCCGGGCCAGAGCGGAAATTGACGCCCCCGGCGTTGAGCTTACCTGCCTGACTGCCCGTAGGAGATGTGGTCGGCGTCGGCGTTGGTGTCGCTGCGCCCGGTGTGGGTGTCGGAGATGTGCTGGTCACCTTGACGAAGCTTGCGTAAACGTAGCCGGTCTTTTTAATCGCGATCGCAGTCACCTTATACCAATCCCCGCTCTTTTCGAGAATCGTCACATCATCCAGCTT
>JAUYTF010000268.1 GCA_030695285.1 Eubacteriales bacterium
AAGTATTGATGATTCGCATACGCCGCAATCTGCGGCAGATGCGTGATGCAGAGCACCTGATGATTTTTCGCGATTTGGCGCATCTTGACGGCAAGCGCGGTGCCGATCTGCCCGCTGATGCCGCTGTCGATCTCGTCAAACACCATCGTGGGAATTCCGTCGAGATCAGCAAGCACGCTCTTAAACGAGAGCATGATGCGCGAAAGCTCTCCGCCGGAGGCCACCTTGCTCAGGGGCTTCACCGGTTCTCCGCGGTTGGTGGAGAGTAAAAACTCTACCGCGTCGGTTCCGTGTGCGGAGGGGATTTCGCCGGAAAGCGTTTCAAAATTTGCAGAGAACGCCGCATGCGGCATGCCAAGGTCGCTCAGTTCCGGCAGCAGCCTTGCGCTGAGCCGCTCCGCCGCAGCTTTTCGCAGCGCAGACAACTCGCTGCTGAGCGCGTCGTATTCCGCTTTTGCGTCGGCATAGTCTGCCGCGAGCTGTTCTCTGCGTTCTTCCGCGTTGTCGATGAGCTCCAGCTCACCGGCGCTCTTTTCGCGATAGGCCAATATCTCCTCGATATTCGCGCCGTATTTGCGCTTTAGCGTGGAGATGAGCTCAAGGCGGGTTTCGATTTCGTCCAGCATACCCGGCTCGAAAGTAAAGTCAGCTTTATAGCCGCGCAGGGTATAGCTCGCATCTTCGAGATCGTAATACAGCGCGTGCAATTTTTCCGAGAGTTGCTGATAGTCCGCGCATAGGCGGGCAATGCCATCGATCATGTGCAGCGCCACGCTAAGAGAAGCGAGCGCGCCACTGTTTTCTGCGTCGTCACCGCTGAGCGCGGCGTTTGTGCCCTCCAGGCCCTCCATGACGGCCTGCGCGTTTTGCAGCAGACCCCGCTGCTCTTCGAGCTGCTCCTCCTCACCGTCCGAGAGCAGAGCTGCGTCGATTTCTTTGATTTGATAGGACAGCAGATCGATGCGTCTTGCGCGCTCCTGCTCGTTGAACTGCGCGGCGGCAAGCAAGCGCTTCGTTTCCGTCGCCTTACGATACGCCTCCGTCACGCGCGCCTTCACCTCCAGCGCGTCTCTGCCCGCAAAGCGATCAAGTAAGCCTATGTGCTTCTTCTCGTCCAGCAGCGACTGATGCGCGTGCTGACCGTGAATGTCCACCAGGGCATCGCCAATGAGCTTGAGCACACCCGCGTTGATCAGCGTGCCGTTTGCGCGGCAGATGTTTTTTCCGCTGAGCGAAAACTCGCGGTAGAGCGTGAGTTCGCTCTCTTCGCAGTCTATGCCCTGCTCGGCGAGCACGTCCAGAACCGGCTCGCCTGGCGAAAGGCCGAACGTCGCCTCCACGCTCGCCTTTTCCTCGCCGGATTTGACGAGTTCCCGGCTGGCGCGTTCGCCCAAAACAAAATTGAGCGCTTCAATAATAATGGACTTTCCTGCGCCGGTTTCACCCGTCAACACGGAAAATCCACCAAAGAACTCAATCAACTGCTGATCGATCAAAGCTATGTTGTGGATGGTTAACTGTTTGAGCAAAGACGACGCCCTCCTGTTTTGAGCATCTTCCGTTGTTTACACTGGTTTCTTGCCGCATTTCGCGCTCACGTCGAGAGCCTGCCGGTTGGAGGCTGCAAAAAACGATCTGCGCATCTGCCGAAAGAGAGAAACTACTTCAGCATCTTCTGGAATTTTTTAATGATGTCACCAACGCTCTTTGCATCCCGCACGGCGATAAAGATGGTGTTATCGCCCGCGATGGAACCGAGGACATCCGGCCACTTGAGCGTATCCACCGCTTCCGCCGCTGCGTTTGCGCTGCCCGCGATGGTTTTGATGACGATCATGTTGCCCGCGCTGGTCACCGAAAGCACGCAGTTGCTGAACATGCGGATAAACCGTTCCTGCAGATCCGCTTCTGCCTTCTCCACCGTCGCATAGCGGTAGCGCCCTTCGGGAGTAAGCACCTTGATGAGGCGCAGCTCCTTGATGTCGCGCGAGACGGTCGCCTGCGTGACGGAAAAGCCATGTTCGCGCAGTTTTCCGGCGAGTTCTTCCTGCGTCTCGATGTTTTCCGAAGCGATGAGTTTAGAAATCATGTCATGCCGTTTTGCTTTCATGTTTCAAAATCCCCAATACAAAAATAAATATGAGTTCGGGTGCTTAAGCCATGTTTGCTGCGCGTTATCAGCAGCGTTCGGGAAACGTGTTGTTATTGAGATGCCGGAGAGACTCTCTCTGGCATAGAATCCAGATGCATTGCGATCTTCAGGTGAGCTTATGCCAAATGAGTTCGCAGACGTTTTGCTCCTGAAATAAGATCTTTAGGTGAGCTTATGCCGAATGAGTTCGAAGACGTTTTGCTCCTGAAAGCGGATGAAACGAACACGACGATCCGAGCGGGTTACGCTGATGCAGTCGTCCGGATTCACGCGGCTGAGCTTGATGCCATCGCCAGCGACGAATCCCTCTCCATTGACTTGAAACGTCCAGAGCGCGTCCGGTGCACTCACGACAGGGCGGATATGCAGCGTATGCGAGCAGACCGCGGTGACGATGATGCTATCGAGCGTTTGCGTGACCACAGGGCCGCCCGCCGAAAGATTGTATGCCGTGCT
>JAUYTF010000290.1 GCA_030695285.1 Eubacteriales bacterium
AAGTAAATTTGAAATCCTCCCCATATGTGCGCAAAAATAGAGTATAATAAGGGCGTACCGTAGGTGCGCCCTTGAAATATGATAGAAAATGCAGGTAGGAATTTTTTGGATTTATTAAAGAAAGAAGTCATTCACAAAAGCCTGGGTGCCGGGCACATCGTTTCCCAATCGGAAAAGATCATCACTGTCCAGTTTGGCGAAAGACAGATGAAATTTTCTTTTCCGTCTATTTTCCAGGAAATACTGACCATGCAGGATCGATCACTGCTGCAAGAAATTAAAGAATTATGCGAAAATGAAACATACGTAATCGACAGGCAAAAAGAGGAGCGGCTTAAAGAATACGAAAGCCGATTTGCTCCTGCACCGGGCGATAAGCCGGAGAAATCGAAACGAGCGAAACAATATCGGGACAACAGCAATATCGCAATAAAGTGCAATTACTGCGACGGCGGCAGTTCGGAGACCGTTTTCGGGTATAAAAATATTTGCAGCAACGAGGTCTTGCAGCAAAATGTAACGATCGATAAAAGGCCGTGGTGCAGTTCCGCCGTCTGCGAATGCAAAAAATACAGCACCGGCGAGATCAGTCGGGAGCAACTCGAACAGAAAAACAATGACGGCGGCTTTGTTTGCTACGAAAGTAAATTGCTGCTGGACTGGGTTGCGTCGGCCGGGCGGCACCAGAGCGAGAAACGAAACGATAAGCCGATCAAAATGACAAATGCACGCGTCAACCGACTATGCGTTCTGACGACCAAGCAGCACGGGCAAATTGAGATCGAACGCAGCATCTTCGCCGCATTTATCGTCAGCGAAGTCGAGGTTGGCAATGAGAACAAGGAAGGAAATGTGCACGCGCACCCGGAATACAGAATCGAACTGACGCCGGAAGAAGCCAAGAGCGTTTTTTTCTGGGATTTTCACAAGAACAAGTCCAAGCCTGAGATGCCATTTTGGGGCAGCGGACTGCTAAGGTATATTACGGACGTTCAGTCGATTCACATCTTGGAAGCGATGCTGAAAGCTGCGGTTGAAACCGAGAAGAAGGATCGCATCCGCGAGATGCTGGAGTATTATTGCAGGGTGACTGCTGTTGCAGCGGCGAAGTAGTTGCGGCTCTTGCGGGGGTTTTGAATGCGTATGAGCATTGCAGGAAATGTAGGAATATGAGAAAGGCGCGCCATGAGGTGCGCCTTTCTAACACCTTTGTTGCCTTAATCTACGCGCATACCTTCAGGATATTTTTGAAAAACATGATTGGTACTGTCGTAAAACAAATTGAACCAACTGTACGAACCGTTTATCAGATATAGTAATTTGACTATAGACCCTTGGCCGAAGTGGAAGTAAGGATCAAAGCTATCCATCCATTTTCCGTCGAACATGACTCCGGGCATCGGATTGCCAATTATGATCGATCCATCCCACCAGCAAACGAAACTACCAGGAACAACGAATGAAGGATCATTCCACCAACCGTCTGGCAGATTGCGGTATGCAGATGTTAACAGGATTTCAAGGTGACCGTCACCGGGATAAAGGTCAATGATGGCAAAGCGTTGGGCAAAATTCACGTGGGAAGACTGATAATATAGATCGTTGATTATCAACGATTGTCCTGCGTGATAGTCAATCTTGTCGAGTATTCCATCTCCATTGAGATCGACTTCTGCCCTATACTCATATATATCAAACATGTCTTCTGCACATGTTCCCATTTGGATTGGTGTCTCACCCCATTGCTCAAGGATCGTGACGTATATGGTTAGGGTGTTGTTGTTTTCATTTGACTCGTTTACATGATTGTCGCAGTCAACTTGGAATTCAATTCGATATTTCCCCGGTGCAGTCGGAGTCCAGTAAAACCCACTATTCCCATCGTAATGAATTTGACGAGCCCAGATGTGATCATGACCTCCATACCCCATTTCGGTGCCGTTCACATACCACTTAACATTGAAAACACCAGAGTCGTTATCTCCGCCATTGCCGACTCCCGTATCAAAAAAAATTCTTTCGCCAGCATAAAGCGCCGTTTCTTCATAATTTAAACCGGGGTATAAAACCGGATACAAATCCGCAAGTGCCACGATTTGTGATGGAGTGGGTGTAGGAGTCGGCGTAGGAGTTGGAGTAGGAGCTTGAGTAGGTGTTTGTGTTGGTACCGTTGTTGGCATTTGCGTTGGTATTGCAGTTGGCACTGCCGTCGGTACTTGTGTTTGTATGGCGGTTGGTGTGGGGGAGCGCATGTTTTCCGTGTTTGGAATGCAAGAATTCATAATAAGAGTCGTAATCAGCAAAATACTGGTTAGCACGAGCCGAGATTGAGTCCTCATAATCCTCACTTCCTTCCAATCGCAATAATCAGAGTTGCACAGAAATGATCCTTATCAGGTTATAAACACCACTATTTAAGCAGAATATAACACTTGTTTCAATGCTTCGCAACTTGGTGAAGCTAGTAAAGTTACAGCGTAGCAATTTCGAAATATAAACAAATATAGTAATTCTTTACGCGCCTCGATTTTCGTGTATAATACTCTTAATTTCAGACAGGAGAAAACCAGTGGACCCATCAAAACTCTATGTCGAATACTACGCCAAGCTCCACGCCGACCGCGCCATGAGGCTTTGGCCGCACTTCCTTCAGAAGAGCGAGCGCCCGGACTTCATCTCAAAGCGCGGCGAACTCGGCATGGAGATCACCCGCGCCGCCATCGAAGAATGGGCAAAGCAGGAGGCGGACATGAACCGCCACTTTGGTGACGGTATGCCCGGCGAAGCGGTAGAGCAGAGCATTCTTGCGGACTGTAACATCGATACCATTGCCAACGGCGCGAAGGAGGGCGAGGACAGCCTCCTCTTCGAGCTGCCGCCGGATGTCAAGGAGATGCACGTCGGCCGCATTATCGAGCGCATCACAGACAAAACCATCGCACTCAAAGGCTACCAGCCCTGCCGCGAAAACTGGCTCTACATTTTCAGCGAGACCACAGGGCTTGACCGGGCCGACATGCTCCGCGTGCAGGCGTTTGTGGATGTGCAGGAGGAAGCGCTGCTCTTTGATAAGATTCTCGTCAAAGTAGGCTGCCTGCTCTATGTGCTCGCGCGCGGGGAAGCGCTCAGCGAGATTGCGCTCAGCTCTCGCGCGCTGCTGCGGCTGCATCGGCGGGCGCGGTGGCTGTCGATTCAAAACGGAAAGAAGTAGAAAGACAAAAAAGAAAAACGCCGCTCCTGACGCAAATCGCGATTGGAACACGGCGTTTGTTTTTACGAAACCAATGCTTCTAACTCCCGACATAATGCCTGCCAGAGCTGATACGACTCATCCAACGTTTCCGCGCTTGCTCCTAAAGACACAAGCCGTTCAAGCCGCGCTTCACAATCTTCCGGCTTAATCGCAAACTGGCGAATAAACTCTAACGAACGTTTGCGGCTGGGGAAGTAGACGCGGTTGAGCGCAAAGAGCGCCTGTAGAAAACGATCCAGCGCGAGGTCGAGCGTCGCATGATAAAAAAGGACGTCCTTGCGGCGGATGGCGCGCATGAAATCCTCCTCGTCGTCGATCTTTGGCAGACAGCGGGAGAGGATTGCATTCCGCAGAGAATCGGGATACACCGAGATACGCGATTTTAGCCCCGCGAGAAACGAGTCCGGGTCATAAAACGCGTGAATGCCCTCAAGAGATGCAAGCCGTCCGGTGGGGTAGAAATAGTTCTCCTCGCGCTCCGTTCGCTCCCCGCGCAGAATCGTATCGACCGACGACACAAACGCGCCCTGCGTAAAGAACATGAGATAGACTTCCTGCCCGTCGATCAGTGCGGAATCGATTAAACCCCAGTGCGGATGCTCGGTTTCGCCATAGTCCGAAACATTGACCACGCCAGCGAGTTGGCCGAGCACATCCTCGCGCATGCTGCGCTCGGGAGTTTGCGCGCAAAACAGAAACAGGTCGATGTCGCCGTATCCGTCTGCTGGCAGGGCTTCGCCGCCTGTTTTGCCGATGGCGCGGATGAGCGCACATTGCCTGAGTGCGTTGAGAAGTAAATCGAATCTGTTTTGAATCGTCAGCATGAGAGCGCTCCTTTCTCGTAAAAATCGGTTCCGGATCATAGCGAGCAGCAAAAAACGCCCCGACTCGGGACGTTTTTCTCATATGGTGGAGCTTACCGGATTCGAACCGGTGATCTCTACACTGCCAGTGTAGCGCGATAGCCAACTTCGCTAAAGCCCCGAGACGCAAGTGCTATTATAGTGGAAAGGCGTAAATTTGTAAAGACAAAAATTCGCGATTTCGACAATGTTTTTTTCGCGGGTTTCACTCAGGCTGACCCGCGTTTTCTCGAAATCAGCTCGGAAACGTATGCACAGTCGCATGCAAAACCAAGCGGACGAAAGCAGGGAAACCGCACTATTACACGCGGAATACCAGAAAGTATGAACTTTTTGCGGCATTCATGCAAGCGGTTGGCGCGCTATGCTATAATAGCGACGACTTCAGATAAGGTGAAACAATCGATGGCAAACAGCAATCCATTCTTTCGGTTGGAGCCGAAGAACGACTCGTCCAGAACCGAAACGATCCATGAAGAAAACCAACCGCTCTTTACGGAGCGAAAAAAGCCGCACTCGCTCCTGCTTGGCGTCGTGTTTACGTCGCTCAAGCTTACGGTGTTGGCGTTTATCGTCGTGGGCTTCATCGGCATGGGTCTCGTGCTCGGCGTAGTGAAGGCGTATGTGGAGACAACTCCGACGCTGGATGTCGCCCAGCTGACGATTTCCGACTATACAAGCTATCTTTACGATATGAACGGAAACCTTATGAGCTCGATTGCGGATGTCGAATACCGCGATTGGGTTGACATCGAGAGCATTCCGGACATGCTGAAAAATGCGTTTATTGCGGTGGAGGATGTGCGCTTTTACAAGCACAGCGGTGTGGACTTCAAACGCCTGTTTTCCGCGACGCTGGAGATACTCGGCAACAGCAACTCCACCGGCGGCAGCACGATCACGCAGCAGCTCATCAAAAACAAAGTGCTCGGCGCGCAAAGAAACTATAAGCGAAAGATTCAGGAGGCGTATCTGGCGCTCGAACTGGAAAACATCATCGACAAGGATACCATCCTCGAAGCGTATCTCAATGACGTTGATCTTGGCGATAGCAACTACGGCGTGAAGGCCGGCGCAAAGGATTTCTTCGGGAAAGAGCTTACCGAGTTAACCGTGCGTGAATGCGCCATGCTCGCCGGGCTCACGCAAGCGCCTTACCGCTACAACCCGCGCAAGAACATGTATCAGCGCGACAAGATGGAAGTCACCGACGAGCGGACGAATCAGGTGCTCTCGCGGATGTATCAGGCGGGCTTTATCACCAAGGATCAGTATAACAATGCCCTGACAGAGCAGGTTAAAATCGTCGTAGTCAGCGAACAAAAGCAGATGTACGAAATGGCGTATTTTGTCGAATATGCCATCAGCGATGTTGTGACCCATCTGCTTGAAAAGCGGGGGCTGAGCAATACCACCGCAAACCGCAGCGCGGTGGAAAACGAATTGCGCACAAGCGGCTATCATATCTATACCACGGTCGATCCGATCGTTCAAAAGACCGTGCAGGATACACTGAGCAACTGGGATAATTATCCTTCTCTGGCGGATACTTCAAAGTCTTTGCGGGTGGAAACAAAAGAGGACGGCACAGTCATCGAAACCGTGGAGCCGCAGTCGGCAGCGGTGGTCATGGACTATCGCACGGGCGAACTGCGCGCTATCATCGGCGGCAGAAACGAGCCAACGGTGAGGAAGGGAATCAACCGTGCTTCGCAGAGCTATACCGAGGTGGGTTCCTCGATCAAGCCGCTTTCGGTCTATGGCCCCGCGCTGGATTTGGGCTACTCGCCCGCGAGCATCACGTATAACATGGATGGCCCGATTGAGGGCTGGAACTCTGAAAAAGGGTATCCCTCCGGCGGGCTGGACTCTCGATATGGCCCGGTCACCATCCGCCGCGCGCTGGTCAGCTCCCTCAACGTGCCCGCAGCGCACGTGTTGATGGACGATGTAACGCCCGCTATATCCGCGCAGTATCTCTACGAGCTGGGCACAACCGAGAACAAGATCAACGTGGACGGCGCTGGTCTTGCGCTTGGCACTTCCGGCTTAACGCCGATCCAGATGGCTGCGGCATATGCCACCATCGCCAACGAAGGCGTGTATCAGGAACCGCTGTCGTTTACAAAAGTGCTGGATGCCGAAGGGAATGTCATTCTGGACGCGGACGAGGTGCGCGATACGCGCCGCGTATTCCAGCAGAGTACAGCATGGCTACTCGTAGACATGATGACCGATGCGGTGAAAACCGGCACGGGTACCAAGGCGAAAATTAGTGATATCACCGTCGCCGGCAAAACGGGCACCAACTCTGACTATGCAAGCGTTTATTTTGCGGGCATTACGCCATACTATGTGTCCACGCTCTGGGTCGGGCACGACTACCCGGTCAACAAACTCAAAAAAGGGTCCTCCGGCGGAAACGAAGCCGCGCCGCTCTGGCAGGCATATATGGCGAAGATTCACGAAGGGTTGATCGATAAGCCCATCATTGAAGCGGATCCGACCTCTCTTGGACTGGTCAAGCGGACGGTCTGCTCCGTTTCCGGCCTGCTTGCCACCGATGCCTGCAAAAACGACGAAGATCACAAGCCGGTTACTGAATGGTTCCTTGCGGATAAAGCGCCGACAACGTATTGCGACATGCATGTTACGCTGAGTATTTGCTCTGCGGAAAACGCGATGGCGACCGAATTTTGTCCTGAGGACTCCGTGCAGCAGGTGAAC
>JAUYTF010000301.1 GCA_030695285.1 Eubacteriales bacterium
CAGTCGTGGCTTCCTGCTCAGGGGCGGAGAGCTGGACACCGAGCGCGCCGCGCATGTTTCGCTCGACGAGTTTCGCGCGGGAAAGGTCGCGCGCGTGACGCTCGAACAGCCGGAGGCAGGGGGATGACGCGCCTGCCGGAATGCGAGCGCTTAGCGCGCCTTTGCACACCCGACCGCGCATTCTGGGCGCAGGACAACGTCGTGCTTGCGGGCATGGACGAAGTGGGCAGAGGGCCGCTTGCGGGGCCCGTGGTTGCCTGCTGCGCCGCCATGCCGCCTGAGCCGCTGGTTTCGTATGCGAACGATTCCAAGAAGGTCAGCGAACGGCGCAGAGAGAAACTCTATCCTGTTTTGACGCAAACCGCGCTTGGCTATGCGACAGCGTGGGTATTTCAGGATGTAATCGACGAGATCAATATTCTTGAGGCGACAAAGCGCGCGTTTCAGACGGCGTTTGAAACGATGCCGATCGCGGTGACGGATGTGCTCATCGACGCGCTGACTGGCCTCAACATCTCCGCGCGGCAGCACTCGATCATCCACGGCGACGCACTGAGCTACAGCATCGCCTGCGCTTCCGTCATTGCGAAGGTGGAGCGGGATCGTTATATGCAGGAGCAGGACGTGCTCTATCCGCAATACGGCTTTGCGAGAAACAAAGGGTACGGCACGGCGGAGCACATCGCGGCGATTCGAAAATTCGGCCCCTGCCCGATTCACCGCAGGAGCTTTATCAGGAGCTATGTATGAGCACCACGGCCGTAGGCAGAGGCGGAGAAGCGCGTGCCGAGGCGTATCTGGCAGAGAGGGGCTACAAGCTTCTGCGCCGCAACTATCGCAGCGGGCCGCGGGAGATCGACCTGATCATGCAGGATGGCGATGTGCTGGTGTTTGTGGAGGTTAAGGCACGCTCCAAAACGCGCTATGGCACGCCCGGGGAGTTCGTCACCCCCGCAAAGCGCAGGCTATTAACGCGCGCCGCCGAGGCATACTTAATGGAAGAAGGCTTGCTGGACGTGCCTGCGAGGTTTGATGTTGTGGAAATATATCTCGGCACGGATAAGATCCGGCACATCGAGAACGCCTTTGACGCAACCTGAGCACACGTTACAAGAAGAAGTCATTGAGATACTCCGATAACGAGTACATAAAGTTTCCGGTGGCATACACATGACACAAAAATGACAAGCTCAAGTCGCATCCGCGCGGTTGAGCTTTTTTTTGATTGTGATATACTGTTTTGGAATTCATCGACCTTATAGGATGTGGAAAGGACTTGTTTGTGCGCAAACTGCTGGCAATCCTGCTTTTTTTATGTCTGCTGAGCGTACCCGCGCTGGCGCTTGCCGATGACGGGGATCAGCTCACAGGTGAAGAGCTGCTGTATAATGAAGATTTTTCGGTGTTTGCCGAGAGCGCGTCCCTACCCGCGGGTTGGGAACTCAAAGCATATCTGAACGACGCTGGTAGCGTAAGCGCCTATCTGCTCACGGAGGAGGATGCTTCCCATGTGATCGTTCTGACCAACCTCGCGGCCAACGATGCGCGCGTGGTGCAGGAAGTTACCGTTCTGCCAAACACCGTCTACCGCCTTTCTGCTGAGATTCGCACCAGCGATGTGGAATACGGCACTGGTGCAAGTCTTTCCATCGACAACTATCCCATCGACGGAACGTATTGCTATTCCGAAAATCTGTTCGGCTCGGATACATGGCGCGAAATTTCGCTCTATTTCCGTACCGCGGAGGAGCAGACGAAAATCAACGTCGCCCTCAGGCTCGGCGGCTACGGCACGACCGCCATCGGCACGGCCGACTTTCGAAATGTGTCGCTTTATGAATGTATTTCAACCGATGCTGCCATCGTAAACCTCGCTACCGAAAACGGCACGGTATCAAATCATTCGAGCGCGAGCGAGGCCGTTTCGGCAAAAACAACGGCGAACGATCCGCTGTTTTTGGCGGTTGCGTTTACGCTGGTGCTGGGCGCGGCTTTCGTTTGGTACTACCGCAACCAGCTCCGGTTTTCCTCTCGCTTTGAGGAGACGGTAGGGCGGCCGCAGCTCGCGCTGATGATCATTCTTCTCGGCGCATTTGTCGTGCGCGCGGTGCTTTCAATCCTCTTCTATGGGCACCCGACCGACATCGGTTGCTTCATGGCTTGGGGAAACATGGTGGCGGAAGACGGCGTGAGCAGCTTCTACACCTCCGGCGTTTTTACGGATTATCCGCCGGGGTATATGTATATCTGCGGGGCGCTCTCCAGCTTGTGCAAGCTGCTTGGCATTCCGTTTGGGTCGGATGGCATGGCGTTGCTCTTTAAGATGCCGTCCACGTTTGCCGACATGGCGACGGCATTCCTGCTCTACCACCTCGCGAAAAAGAACAATCTCGGTGAAAAAGGCGCGCTGCTGCTGGCGGGGCTCTATGCTTTTACGCCGACGCTGATGTTCGTCTCCGGCGGCTGGGGGCAGATCGACTCCGTGCTGGCGCTGCTCATCGCGCTTGTGATACTACTGCTGCAACAAGACAAGCGCATCTTTGCAGGCGTGCTCTACGGCCTTGCGATCCTCCTGAAACCGCAGGCGCTGATGTTTGGACCGATCCTCGCCGTTGCGTTCATTCTGGACATCCTCGACGGCAGGGAACAATGGAAAAAGAAACTGCTGGAGACCGTGCTTGCGGTCATCGCCGCGCTTGCGGTGCTGTTTGTGCTGTCGCTCCCCTTCAAAGGCGCTCAGGGCTGGGACTGGCTGATTAAAAAATACGCGGACACCGCAGGATCTTACCATTACGTTTCCATCGAAGCGTTTAACTTCGGCTCGCTGCTTGGCTGGAACTGGAAGACGGCGGACACGCTGATTGCGGGGATTCCGTACCATATATTCGGCATGGGGATGATCATTCTATCCGTTTTGTTCTCATCCGTGCTGTATTTCTTCGGCAGAAAACAAAACCGCGGCGCGCTATACCTTGCGGCCGGGCTTGCGGTGCTGCTCATCTTCACCTTCGGGCACTATATGCACGAGCGCTACATGCTGCCCGCGCTGCTGATGATTCTGTTGGCTTACCTCTATTATGGCGACAGGCGGCTGCTGGCCGTGTTCGGCGGGCTCTCCGCAACCTCTTTGCTCAACGCGACATGCGCCTATTATGTGGTCAACCACCAGGCGGCGCGCGCAGAAGTGTATGACGCGATTACGTTTGTCGGTTCTCTTGCTACGGTTGTGCTGGCGGTCTATCTCGCGCTCATCAGCGTGCAGATTCTCGCGCTCAACCGGCGTTTGCTGCCGCTGCACACAGAGCAGTTGCCGCAAAAGCGCGTTTCGCGCCGCGTTTCCATCCTCCCGAAGCTGCAGACGGATAACAGGCTGCACTTGACCCGGCGCGACATTCTCTATGTGCTTGGCATCACGCTGGTCTATGGCGTGGTTGCGCTGACCAACCTTGGCTCCACCAGCGCGCCGCAGACCTATTGGTATTCAGGTCGGGCGGGCGAGAGCATCACGGTGAAGTTTGACGCGGTGGAGCATGTTTCCGCTTACAGCGTATTTGGCAACATCAACAACGAAGGTACGCTGTTGCTTTCCACACCGGAAGGACACGAGGAGACTTTTCAGCAGACGTATGACGACATGTTCCGCTGGAAGAAAGTGACGACGACATTCGTGAGCGATACAGTCACTCTTTCGCTCTATTCCGGCTCGCTCAAGCTCAACGAGATCGCCTTTTTTGACCTCGGCGGAGAGCAGATTCCGCTCAAGATTATCGGCGCAAAAGGCACACAGGCAAATCTCTTTGACGAGCAAAGCATGGTAGCCGCAACGCCGAGTTATTATAACGGCATGTATTTTGACGAGCTGTATCATGCGCGCACGGCCTATGAAAACCTCTACAACCTCACACCCTACGAAAACTCGCATCCGCCGCTGGGCAAGATTTTTATCATGCTCGGCGTTTGGGCGTTTGGCATGGCGCCTTTTGGCTGGCGCGTGGTCGGTGCGCTGTTCGGCATTGGTATGCTGCCGGTGCTCTATGCTTTCGGCAAGCGTTTCTTCAAAAGCTCCAGCTATGCACTGGTGCTCACTGCGCTGTTCGCGTTTGACTTCATGCACTTTACCCAGACGCGGATTGCGACCATAGACGTCTATTCCGTGTTCTTTATCCTTTTGATGTACTATTATATGTATCAGTACATCACCATGAATCTCTATGTGGACGGGTTGAAAAAAACGCTCAAGCCGCTCGCGCTCTCGGGGCTCTTTTTCGGCATCGGAGCTGCATGCAAATGGACGAGCATCTATGCGGGCGTGGGCTTGGCTGTGCTGCTCTTTGGTTCGCTGATTTCGCGTTACCTCGACTATGTGCAGGTCAGCGCGCGGGACAACGACGCGGACAAAGCGCGGGTCAGAGATTTCTGGCCGATGGCGATTAGGACGCTGCTCTGGTGCGTGCTGTTTTTCGTTGTGGTTCCGTTTGCGATCTATTTTGCATCCTATACGCCGTATTATATCTATGAATCCGGCCAGTCGGCGGGCTATGGCATCGGGGGAATGTTTAAGACGTTCGGGCGCTATCAGGAGTTCATGTACACCTATCACGCGAACTTAAACGCGACGCACCCCTATCAGTCGAGCTGGTACTCCTGGCCGTTTACGCTAAAGCCCATGTGGTATTATTTCAACAGCTACATCGCGCCACAACAGGTGTCCACGCTGAGCGCCTCCGGCAAC
Source organism: Eubacteriales bacterium (assembly GCA_030695285.1). Classification (GTDB taxonomy): domain Bacteria; phylum Bacillota; class Clostridia; order Christensenellales; family CAG-138; genus UBA7703. The sequence continues at coordinate 4,733 of JAUYTF010000301.1, forward strand.
CCTGCCGTGTGGTGGGTATCCGCCATAGGCGCCGTCGCGCTGCTTATTGCACGCCTGAGTAAGCGAGTCGCTTCCGACAAAGCCATGCAGATTTTCTGCGTGGGCATTCTCGCAAATTTTTTGCCCTGGGTGCTGGTCTCGCGCTGCACATTTATCTACCACTTCTTTGCGACGGTGCCGTTTATCCTGATGGCGACGGTCTATGCGCTGCAAAAGCTGGAGCAAAGATACTCGGAGGCGCATTTTATCAAGTGGTTCTGGGTCGGATTTGCGGTGCTGTTCTTTGTGCTGCTGTATCCCGGCATCTCCGGGTTTGCTGTTCCGGCGGAGTGGGCAGCGTTCCTTTCGAAACTGCCCGGAGGAAAACTGATGTATGGCGCATAACAAAGAGGCGAAGAAAACACTCGGGCAAATGGCGAAATTCGCCGTCGTAGGTGTGCTCAATACGCTGGTTGATTTTGCGGTTTTTCAAACGCTGAACCTGACCCTTGGCTGGGTCTACGCGGCGCAGGTGCTTGGCTACACCTTCGGCGTGATCAACAGCTACATCTGGAACAGTAGCTGGACGTTTCGCGAGCAGCGCACACGCTCGTTTCGCGAGATGGCGTTGTTCTTGCTGGTCAATCTTGCGTCACTCGGCGTTTCGCTCGGCATGATCTGGCTCTGCCGCGAGGTGTTCGGCGTGACCAACGAATGGGTCGCGCGCTGGATGCCGCAAGCGCTATCTGGCTTTATCAAGGGTGACACGTTATCCAAGCTCATTGCGACGGTGCTTGCCATCGCGGTCAATTACCTCGGCAACCGCCTGCTTGTGTTTCGCAAGATGACTGACGCGGCGGAGCGGCGCAATATAGCGCAAGCCGAAGAAACCGTATAAAATAATTCGTCGAATTTTATCGGAAAAGCGCCGCCATATATGGCGCTTTTCGTGTATACTGAGCATAACCGTAAAAAGACGGGAATTCACGAGAGGAAGCACAGGATTGCATGCTATCTCGCATCAAAAGCCACGGACTCAACGGAATCGGCGGGTTTGCCGTACAGGTGGAGACAGATATCGCAAACGGCCTGCCCGGATTTGAAATCGTAGGCCTGCCGGATGCAGCGGTCAAGGAATCGCGCGAGCGCGTGCGCGCCGCGATTAAAAACGCCGGATACATCTATCCCGCTGCACGCATCACGGTCAACCTCGCGCCCGCGGACATGCGTAAGGAAGGCGCGGTATACGACCTGCCCGTCGCGCTCTCCATTCTCGCTGCATCGGGCCAGCTCGGCGCAAACCCGAACCCGCCGTTCGTCACATTCGGCGAGCTGGGGCTGGATGGAGGCGTGCGCGCCATTGCGGGCGTACTGCCGATGGTGATCGATGCGTTCTCGAAAGGTGAGACAGTGTTCGCCGTGCCGGAGGGCAACGCGGAGGAGGCGGCGTATGTGGCGGGCGTGACCATATTGCCCGTTGCAACTCTGTCGCAGCTTTGCGAGCATGTGCGCGGGGACGCGGAGATACCCGCGCACCCGACCGAACGCTGGCAGGGCTACGAACAGCGCTATGCAACCGATTTTTACGAAATCAAAGGGCAGCAAGGCGCAAAGCGCGCCGCCGAGATTGCCATTGCGGGCGGACACAATATCCTGCTCATCGGCACGCCCGGTGCGGGGAAAACCATGCTTGCGCGCGCGATACCGTCTATCTTGCCACAGCTGACGTATGAAGAATCGCTGGAGATCACCAAGATACACTCGATCACGGGCGCAACAAAGGGGCGCGGCATGATCCGCGAACGCCCGTTTCGCGCGCCGCACCACGGGGCGTCCAGCGCGGCGCTCGTCGGCGGGGGCAACCGCGCCATGCCGGGCGAGATCAGCCTGTCGCACTACGGCGTGTTATTCCTCGACGAACTGCCGGAGTTTCAGCACAACGTGCTGGAAGCGCTGCGTCAGCCGCTGGAGGACGGATTTATCACCGTCAGCAGAGCTGCGGCAACTGCTACCTATCCCGCCGAATTTGTGCTTGTGGCTGCAATGAACCCATGTCCCTGCGGCAACCACGGCTCCAAAATTCATGCCTGCCGCTGCGCGAAAAGCCAGATTGAACGTTATCGCGGGCGCATCAGCGGACCGCTATTGGATCGAATCGACATCCAGATCGAAATGCCGGAGGTCGGCTTTCGGGAGCTTTCCGAAAAAACGGCGGGTGAGCCTTCAACTGTGATCCGCGCTCGTGTGGAAGCCGCGCGTGAGGCGCAGAGACGGCGCTTTGCCGAGGACGGCATTCTCCTCAACGCACAGATGAACTCTAAGCTCATCAAGCGTTACTGCGCGCCGGACGCGGCGAGTGAGCAGCTTCTTGCGCGGGCATATGCGGAGCTGAAGCTCTCCGCGCGCGCGTATCAGCGCATTCTAAAGGTTGCGCGCACGATTGCGGACGTGGAGGGCGCGGAGCAGATCGCGCTGGCGCACTACGCGGAGGCGATTCAATATCGCAGCCTCGATCAGAGTGGAAGGGAAGCGTAAGCGATGATGCGGGAAATCTCGGCAAAGGAGCGGGCGCGGCTCTGGTTGAATTACGGTACGCAGTACAATTCGAGATTGTTCTATCGCGTTGTATCTCAATTTGGATCGCTTCTGGAAGCAATGGCTGCGTTTTCGCACGACAAGGAGCGCTTTTCCGTGCTGCCGGATTATGTATCAGCGCGCTTGAGAGAAGCACGACAGGAAGGGTTTATTGACCGCTATCTGGAACAACTAGAGAAAAAGAACATTCGCTTTACCTATCCGGGAAACGAGCGCTATCCAAAGCTGCTTTCAGAGATACACGATCCGCCAAGCGTTCTCTACTACATCGGCAGGATTGAACCGGATCCCGAACTATCGATTGCTGTGATCGGCTCCCGTCATCCGACAAAATATGGTATCGAGGTTGCCAAACGATTTGGTTATGAGCTCGCCTCCGCCGGCGCGCTGGTGGTCGCAGGCCTTGCAGAAGGAATTGACGCCTGCGCGGCGCGCGGCGCGCTAGACGCGAAACACGCCGTTTGCCCAACGCTGGCGGTACTCGGCTGCGGGGTGGACGTGGTCTATCCGAAAACGAATGAGAAACTATATGACGAGATCATCGAGCGCGGCGCGGTGGTGTCGGAGTTTTTGCCGGGCACGGAACCGCTCAAGCTGCATTTTCCGATTCGCAACCGCGTCATGAGCGGGCTTGCGCACGGCACGCTCGTCATCGAGGCCGCGGAGCGCAGCGGCACCTCCATCACCGCGGGCTATGCGCACGATCAGGGCAGAGAAGTGTTTGCTGTGCCCGGACGCATCGGGGACGAGATGAGCGCGGGGCCAAACGGCATGATCTCCCGCGGGGAAGCAAAGGCTGTCTTTTCAACGGAAGACATTCTTTCGGAATTCTCCTGCCTGCATGTGCCCGCCGAGACACGGCCGCCCGCAAACGTCGTGCTGCTCTCTTCATTGAGCGAGGATCAGCGCGCCATCTGCCGCCTGCTCAAGAGCGGAGAGATGAGCTTTGACGAGCTTTGCGACTCGCTATCGCTACATATTGGCGCTGTGAACGCGAGCCTGACGGAGCTTCAGTTCACCGGCATCGTACAGGTATTACCCGGCAGGCGCTATTGCATCGATACCGATCGAGTCAAGTTGAAGGATATATAAACCGATAAACAGTAAACAAACATAATAAACTGTATACCTGATCAAACCAGAACCACTTGCCACGCTGGCGGCTGCAAGAGAAATCCGCGCGGCTTGCAGGCGTTTTTCATTTTCCGCTGCCGAGCGCAGAAGAAAGTATATATATAGAAGAAATATTCGCAGGAACGAAAAATGCATCTCAAAAACTCTTCTTTTTTCGAAGAAACAGTAAAATAATTCATGTTTTTTAGGCAAATCAGAATCATTTGAAAATATATGTCTTGACAGAATTGCATTATTTCGGAATAATAAAGCAGTTGCCGGACAAAATGTACGCATATTGCGCGTATATAGCTCAAATACAACCTTTCCGGCGGGAGGAACACAATGTCTGAGACACTCGTCATCGTCGAGTCGCCCGCAAAGGCCAAGACGATCGGTAAATTTTTAGGAAGCAAATACAAGGTAGTCGCGTCCAACGGACACGTGCGCGATCTGCCCAAGAGTCAGCTCGGTGTGAAG
>JAUYTF010000312.1 GCA_030695285.1 Eubacteriales bacterium
CGGGCGGATGATATCCGCCCGCGAGTAACAAAAAACGGAGCTGCCTTTTACGGCTAGCTCCGTTGTGTTCCACAGGCGTCTAGTCGTCATACAACCCGAATCTGCAGTACGGGCAAACGTTCCGCGCGGCGAAAAATCGTCTGCCGCATTCGGGGCATTCGATGGAGTTTTTCTCCGTGAGGCGTCTGGGCTCCGGTATTTTAGGCAGCTTCTGCGGCGCGCGGCGGATGCGTCCGGTTTGGCGCGCGCCCTCAAACACAAGCGCACAGTGCGGGCAAACCTCCGCGCCCAAGACCACCTCGTTGTCGCAGCGGGGGCAATAGAAGGTCTCGAGCTCTTCCTCGTCCTCAAAGAGCTGATCTACTTCCTTTTTCGGATGCTCCTTTGGCGCGTTCGCATCGTTTGGATGATAGCCGCAATAAGGGCAGGTAGTGAGTCCACCGGGGATCTTCTTGCCGCACTTTCCGCATTTCGGCTCGTTCTTCGGTTCCGGCGGCACATATGCGCCCGCTGACTGCGCTGCCTCCGCTCGGTTTGCGTTCGCCTGCTCCGCCTTGAGCGCGGCCTGCTCGATTGGGTCCCCGGGATAATAGCCGCAATGCGGGCAGGTACTCAAGAACGGCGGCTTCTTCTTCTTGCAGCGTGGGCAGATATCCTTGGGCAGCTCCTGCCGCACGAGGGTTGGGGGGGCTTTCGCTTCGAAGGCGTCGTTCTCCGGCTCGTCTGACCAAGCATCGTCCTCTGGCTCCTCCGGCAAGGGATCGTCCGCCGGTTCATCGTCTTCAAACGCTTCATCCTCGTCGCCAAAGAGATCCGGCGTTTCGATGTCATAACCGCAGCGCGTGCAGATCCGCGTTCCGTCCGGCAGCTTCTTTCCGCAGTCCGGGCAGCTGACGCGCCCTTTGGAATCCACTTTCTTCTTTGGCTCTGGTTTCGGTGCGGCTGGTTTCGGTGCGGTCTTTGGCATGGAGGCCACCAGCGCCGGAAGCTCGGCGCGAAGGCGGATGGCCTTTAACAGCCCCGCGATGCCAAAGAGGATGATGCCCGCGCGAAACATCAGCTCGCGCAGCAGCTGAAACGCGGTATAGCTTCTTCGTAGCACAAGCGCTACGATCACCAGTGCGATGGCGGAGAGCGCGGTTGCCCCGATGGAGGTGAAGAACAGGATGCTATCGGAAGGGATATCCTGCCTCCGGTCGGAGAGCTGATAGAGCACGCTCGGGATTACCAGGGCAGCGACAAGCGTTAAAAAATCGAGCAGATAAACAAACTCAAAAAAGAGAATCATTTCAAAGAAATACGTGATTGCGCTGATGATGCCCCATGTGGCGAACAATACGTTGAGCAACAGATAAAAATTGCCCGTCTTCATGCGCAGCTTTTTTTGTTTGTTTTTCACGAGCAGATAAAACGCAATGCCAATAATGCCGATGATGATCAAAGAGCTGGCAATACCAAAAAAAGTGAAATGCTCAGGTGGCGCCTGCTCCAGCCTCTTTCTGGCAACTGCATCTGAAAAGAGTTGCAGCAGTGTAAAGACCCGCGCCACGAGAAACAGAAGGGTGCCGTAAAAAACCGCCCCGCTTGTAAGATAGCTGGCGGAGTGATAGCGTTTTTTCGGTTGTGAAAGCCGTTCCATACGGGTATGATAGCACAAGCCCACCTTGCCATGCAACACGGGGGCAGGTATAATCAGTTGAGAGCGATTCGCTTTGCGCGGCAGGTGTTTTTTTAAGTCGGCCCTGTGTCGTTCGCGGAAATTTGCATGTTTGCGCCACGATGCTTAGCGCTGTGAATCCCAATCATAGACAAGGAGTGAACGGTATGAAAGCAAAACGGATCTGCTTCAATGCGGGAAAACCGCTTTTCCTTTCCATGCTGGCAGCGATGTTTCTCTTTGGCTGTGCGCAAACGCCGCCAACCATACAGCAGGCGGCAGAGAAGGAAGACCCAGTGGAGCAAGCACAACCTAAAGCAGCTGATGCGCCAAGCGAACCGGCTGCCAAACAGGAAAGTGAGGAGACGACGATGGATGGTACGATCACGGATGAAATGCCTGCGGTGCAGTCGGTCTCAACCCTTACCTTCCCCGCTGCCGACGGGCTGCCAGTGACTGCGGATTATTACGCGAGCGGAGATGCTGCAGCGCCGTTTGTCATTCTCTTCCACCAGGCGGAATACAGCCGCGGGGAATATCAAGAGATTGCGCCGAAGCTCGTGGCACTGGGCTACAATTGCCTCGCGGTGGATCAGCGCTCGGGCAGCGCGTGCAACGGCGTAACAAACGAAACCTATCAGGCGGCCAGGGCAAACGGACTGCCGACGGTGTTTGCGGACGCGTATCCGGATCTGGAGGCGGCACTTTCCTACGTGGTGAGCGCGCATGCACCAAAGCAGCTCATCGTCTGGGGCAGCTCGTACTCCGCCTCGCTTGCTTTAATTCTGGCCGCGGCGCATCCGGCTGAAGTGTTCGCTGTGCTCTCGTTCTCGCCGGGTGAGTACTTCAAACTCAACGGTAAAGAGGTTGCGGAGTATGCTGTGAACATCACACAGCCGGTGTTCATCACCTCCGCCAAATCGGAGGAGAAGTCCTGGCGCCCGATTGCGGAGCAGATTACGTCCGCGGGATGCGTGTTCTTCGTGCCGGAAGGAAACGGGCGGCACGGGTCATCCACATTGTTTGAACAGACGCCGAACCATGCGGAGTACTGGACAGCGGTGGAAGCATTTCTCGCAACGCTGAAATAGCGATAAAGATTCAATCTTGAATTGTTTGAACAGACGCCGAACCACGCTGAATACTGGACAGCGGTGGAAGCATTCCTCGCCACGCTGAAATAGCGATTAAAAAGAGACCATAACGAAGATAGAAGATATTAGAATGAAACGCGCCCGCGCACTACGGGGGAAGCACAGGAAAGGAAAGACAGAATGGACACGCGAGCCGCTTATGAATCCTGGCTGCATGAGCCGACGCTGGACGAAACCACCCACGCGGAACTGACCGCACTCTTCGGCGACGCGCCCGAAATCGAGGAGCGATTTTACCGCGAGCTGGAGTTTGGCACGGCGGGCCTGCGCGGCATCCTCGGCGCGGGCACAAACCGCATGAATGCCTATGTTGTGCGTCGCGCGACGCAGGGGCTGAGCAACGTTCTGCTTTCATACGAGGGGGCAAAGGAGCGCGGTGTCTGCATCGCTTACGATTCGCGCCTGTTTTCGCCGGAGTTTGCAAAAGAGACCGCCTGCGTGCTCGCGGCAAACGGAATCAAAACCTATCTGTTTTCCACACTGCGCTCCGTACCACAGCTTTCGTTTGCGGTGCGGCACTTAAGCTGCATGGCTGGTGTGGTGATCACCGCATCCCACAACCCCAGCAATTACAACGGCTACAAGGTTTACTGGGCATACGGCGGACAAGTTGCGCCCGAGCAGGCCGCCGCCATATTCGACGAAATTCAGCGTGTGCCGATGTTCTCGCCGCGCGTGGCGGACTATGACGCGGCGATCGCTTCCGGCGCGATCACTTTGGTGGGCGCTGAGGAGGACGAGGCGTATTATGCGGCGACCGCAGGGCTGCTGCTCGATCCCGCTCTCGTGCGGCGGCGCGGGGGCGATCTTCCCATCGTATACACGCCGTTGCATGGCGCCGGCGCGGTGCCCGTACTCGAGCTGCTCTCACGCGTTGGCTTAACAAACGTGATCACTGTGCCTCAGCAGAGCGTGCCGGACGGCCACTTTCCGACCGTCACCGCGCCGAATCCCGAGGACCCGAACGCGTTTCGCCTCGCGATCGCGCTCGCGGAGGAAAAAGGCGCGCGCGTATGCCTTGCCACCGATCCGGACGCGGATCGCCTCGGCGTTGCGGTCAAGACGAAAAGCGACGAGTGGGTAACGCTCTCGGGGAATCAGATCGGCTGTATTCTGCTCGAGCACATCCTCTCCTCGATGAGCCGGCAAAACCGGCTGCCGGAAAACAGCGTTGTGATCAAGAGCATCGTCTCCACACGCCTTGCGGACGCGATCTGCGCGGCGTATGGCGTCGCGCTCGAAAACGTGATGACGGGCTTCCGGTTCATCGGCGAAAAGGTGGACGAGTATCAGACCAGCGGCGAGAAGACGTTTCTCTTCGGCTTTGAGGAGAGCTTCGGCTTCCTCGCGGGCGGACTCGCGCGGGATAAGGACGCGGTCTGCGCCGCTATGCTTGTTGCGGAGGCTTGCATCAGCTATGCCGAGCGCGGCATGACGCTCTCCGACGCGCTGGACGAGATCTACGCAACCTACGGGTTTTTCAGCGAGAGCGTCAAGAGCTACACGCTTGAGGGCAAAGAGGGCATGGAGAAGATCGAGTGCGCGATGGCACGGCTGCGCGAGACCCCACCCAAATCGTTTGCGAAAACGAGAGTTGTGATCGCGGAGGACTATCTTGCCCGCCGCTGTGAACGCTCGGACGGCACGGTCTGCGAAATCGCGCTGCCGAAGTCAGATACGCTCAGATGGCTACTTTTCGACGAGAGCTGGATCGTCATCCGCCCCAGCGGCACCGAGCCCAAGCTAAAGCTTTACATCGGCGCGCGGGCTAAGACGAAGGAGCAGCTTTCCGCAACGCTATTCGCGCTCATGCAGGATGTGGACGCGCTGCTGAAGGGGTATTTGGGGTAAACTAGAAATTAGGTTTAACTATGACTTTCGATCGATGGGCACAACTTCTTGTTCCAATAATTGCGGTTGTAGTTGCGATAATCCCCGCAGCGCTTTCATACCACTTTACAAAAAAGCAGCAGATTCGAGCCGACGAAAGAAGGCTTAAAGAAAAGTACTATCTCAACTTCATTGATGCACTCAATTATAATGTGATGAGCAATGATCTTGAGGATGCTAAACGACGTCTATCTGAAGCAAGAAATCAATTGTTATTAGTTGCTAGTTGTGAGGTCATTTGTGATTTGCGCAGATTCTCCGATTACATCGGACCTGCGAACGCCGATAACTTCTTACAAAGCGAACATGATCGTCTGTTAACAAGTTTAATTAAGAGCATGAGGAAAGACTTGTACAAAGATAAAAAAATCAATAAGGACTACCCAAATATTGATTTATCGGGAAAGAGACGACGCGAAGACAAACAACATTTATAGCAAACGACAGCGGCGCATTGCCGCTGTTTTTCGCAGAGCATTGACCGTTCTTCCTCCTCAACCGCCGCTTGAGTTCCCGCAAAACCCCCAACTCAAGCACCGCTTGCTGGTTTTGCCCAGAGCCTTTTTGTATGCTGATGTTGCAGCAAAACGAAAAGCGGAGGCAGAACACATGCGGCTATCCATCAAACGAATTTTCCGGAAGAAAGAGCGTACGCCCGAACAGATCGAGCGCGCCTATCGACAGATGCTGGCCGAGAAGGAGGCGCAAAAACGAGATGCGCATTGGGTTAGCCTGACGATGCGGGTACCAAAAATTTAAAGGAGAAAAAACTATGTTTGACGCGGTGGAGATCGGGCGGCGTATATCGCGCCTGAGAAAAGAAAAGGACATGACGCAGCCCGCGCTTGCGGATGTGATGGGCGTGAGCTTTCAAGCGGTTAGCAACTGGGAGCGAGGCGCTTCTATGCCGGATATCGGCAAGCTGCCGGAGCTGGCGCAGGCGCTGGGCGTGAGCGTGGATGAATTGCTCGGCGGCGGGCGAGGCGGCGAACTCATCCGCAGCGTGATCGACGGCAAGGAAGAGTCATTTGTGAAGAACGAGCGCATCACGCTGTCTGAAGCGGGTGAGGCAGCGCCGCTGCTCAAACCCAAACAGGTGACGCGCATCGTCAAAGCGATTGAGGAGGAAAAGCAGCAGCGGCAGAATGACGCAGCGGGGGAAGATCGAGCTTCCGCTGAGCAGGAAAAAATTGACTTCGGGAGCTTGATTTCGATTGCGCCGTTTCTCGACGAAGATTATCTCGACACGCTTGCGACCCGCCTTGCGCCCGATGTCGGGCTTGCCCGGCTTGCAGCGCTCGCACCGTTTGTGAGCGAAGAGACGCTGGGAAAACTCGCGCAGAACTCGATCAGAAACGGCGGCACGCTCGGCGAGCTTGCGGCGATCGCGCCGTTTCTAGACGAGGAGGATCTGGGCAAGATTGCGCTCGACGTCGTGCAGAAAGGCGGCACGCTAGGCGAGCTCGCGGCGCTCGCACCGTTTCTAGACGAGGACGACCTGGGCAAGATTGCGCTAAGCTGTGTGGAGAGCGGCAGCAGCATTTCGCAGGTTGCGGCGGTTGCACCGTTTTTGGATGAGGAAGATCTGGATCGCATCGTGAAAACGGCGCTCAAGCATGGACAGAAGGCAGGCGATCTAACCGCGCTGTTTCCGTTTCTTTCTCAGGAGGCGCTGCGCGCGCTGATTGAAGATGCGCTCAAGCGAAACGACACGGGGAGCCTCTCGAATATCTCGAAATTTTTATAGGCGCGCAGAAATGAGCGCTTTTTCTGCATAAAAACGAAAAGTGGTTACCCGCTCAAAAAAAAGCAGGCTGGCGCAAATTTATTTATATATCGCGGCGGCATACGTTGACTTTGTGCGTCGGTGAGGATATGATAAACGGGAGCGAATTCCAACGATTCCTTTCATTTTAAGCACATCAGGAGGACAGGCATGAACGCCTATATTCAGCGGGTACTGGAAGACATCAAGAAAAAGAACGCAAACGAACCGGAGTTTTTGCAGACGGTGGAGGAAGTGTATACATCTCTCGAGCCGATCGTGAGCAAGCATCCGG
>JAUYTF010000321.1 GCA_030695285.1 Eubacteriales bacterium
GTCATTGGTTCAAGTCCAATCCCCGCAACCAGTAAAAAACCGCCCAATTCGGGCGGTTTTTGCGTTTCTTGCAAGAAAAACATTGGCACATAAATGGCTCAAAACCTATTAGCTGATGTTTTTTGATGTTTATTGAGATGCTGGATGGCTTTGGATTGTCCGAGATCGTCAAAAGTTCCTGCTCTTTAGATCAATCATCCTTTGAAGAGATCACTGATTGTCAGAATAATCTGCATTTAGCCAAGATTATAGGTGGTCGCTAAAAGCAAATCCTCCGGGTTTTGCATTCTCAAGTGAGCGGAATTTTGGCGTAGAGCCCACAATAATAAGTTGTCTGCTTACCCTCGAGGTTATGCCCTATCGCCGCCAATTAGTTGCAGCGAAAAATGAGAAAGAAGCTTTTGCGTATCGATCAGCGAGAGTTGGTGCATCAGGCAATAGAGAATGACAGCGTCCCGCTTGACGCGTGGGGTCAATTCTCCAACCTCGGCCGAGCGCAGCAAGGCTTGCGTCTGCTCCGTGTCGAGCGAAAAGCCAAGCGCGAGTTGCAGCGCTTTGCCGCGGGAAGGTCGCCGTATGGCGTGGAAGAGCTGATGCCCATAGCTGCGCTCAATGCCCGCGCTGAATCACTTGCTCCCGCGTGATGTTGCGTTCGGCGCAAAGCTGCGCCAGAAACGCCGGGAATGTTGGTTGCGGGCCGATACAGTAGATCACGTCATCCAGCGAGCCGTGGCGAAGCAGCTTGATTAAATCCCCTGTATCGCAGTTCTGCTTATTCATTCGGATTATCCTTTTCCATCTCTTGGGTGAGGCTGTTTCAATCAACACCTCCACACCAAACGTTATTGCCCGGACGGCAGAGCATAGAGTTCATCCACTGTCAGTCCAAAGGCTTTTTTGATACAGTCCTCCATCAATCCCACTGAGTACAGATGGATATCAACAATATCAGGATTGTTGTATACATCCTTAAAGTACTGCTCTACGGTTTTGTTCGGGTCACTGCACCAGACATCCTCATATTGCTTGGTATCGGAGTAGAAGTAAAACCCCGCGCCGCCGCCGGTTTTATCGTGCGCCTTGACAAGAAACTTCTTTTCGCCTGTGAAATAGGTTACCAAAACACCATTTGTATCAGTACCCTGCGGGAAGAAGCCACGCACATCGCCGCCTTCGTCCCAGTCTCCCCAAGCAGGGTTATGAACCTCAACGTTGAAATAATGCGCATCCTTTGTTTCGTAGTAATAGCTTGCAATATCCTGCTTTTCCTCAAATCCTAACCCAAGCAGCGAAGAAGGATCATAGACTTTTACTTCGCGCTGCAGCAGGAAGAGTATATTGGCTGTCGTACCAAAGGTATCCAACAGGATTTGGTCGAAATCCGCCATTGGTTTAAGGAGCACATCTCCGCTCGCGTCGGGATAAACTGTTTGCAGGAGTGTCTTTGCTTCGGCTTCGCCGTATTCCATCTTCAAAGCTTCCGCCTTTAAATCATAGGTGTAGCGGAAGTTTTTGTTGCCTCTGATCAGGAAGTTTTTATCATTTGGGTAATAGGTGATGAAAAGCGCGCGATCAGTTCCATGATTTTTGACCATGACTACCGCGTTCACTTCATCTGGATTGCTTTGCTGGCCCCATTCCTCATGATTGACTTGAACGATGATCGTTTCGCTCTTATAACTCTCCACCTGCGGGGCGTTGTCAATTGGCATAAAGCCCAGATCGCGCAGGGATGCCGCCAACGCAAAGTCCTTTTCGACCAGATTGGGGTAGATGGCGGCAAGCGGAGAATAGTCGGTGACCGGGCACCCCTCTAGCCTTAGTTTTTCCAGGTTGACCAGCGTAGAAAGAGGCGTCACGTCGCTGACCTGCGTGTTGGCAAGAGTAAGCCACGACAGCTCGGTTAAACCGGAAAGCATTTTGACGTCGCTGATTGATGAATATTCCATCAACAGCACACTTAGACCGGTCAGGTTCGCAAGAGGGATGTAGTCCTGCGCTCGACAGTTGAACAGCGTCAGCCAGCCGAGGCTTGTTAATCCAGAAAGCGGCTCGATATCAGCAACAGGATTGCCTCCCAGAGACAAGGACTTAAGCTTTGTTAGGCCCGCCAGCGGCGATATATCGCCGATTGCGTGAAAGTGCAGCTCTAAGTTTTCGAGATTCGTAAAATTCTCTAGACCGCTTAAATCTTTGATTTGTGATCCTTCGGCAGGTTCCGGCTGCCAATCGATATTGAGCTTGAGTTCCTTAACTGCGTCCGTTTCGGCAATGGTGATATCCCCTTCGGGCTTGTTCATTTCCGCGCGCACCATTTTTTCGAGCACGGGATCGGTGAAAGTGACGATCTGCGGGGGTGTAGCTGTTGCCTCCGCTTGCGGTTCCGGTGATGTGCTGGTGGCCGCTGGCGAAGCACAAGCGGCAAAGCACAGCGTGAATAGAACGACGAAACATGTGAGGAGAGTCTTCTTCATGGTTGTATCCTTCCTTCTGCGCATGTGCTTTGCGCAATCCTGATATTGGAACTGTATCATCAAAAAAACGAAAATGGTATGCAGGCTGCACACATTCCGTTTTTAGCAAGAATGTTTCAATAAGATATCAATTACAAAATAGCGAGGAAAATTCGCAACAGATAAGATATGACTACCCATCATAAACTACTTCGATGCTTTGGGGAAATGAAATGTTTCGTTTGCGTTCTTTTAGCGCTTCACAGTCGAAAAATCACATTCGGTTGGGCAAGTCAAGAAGCCAGTCAGATGATACTTCGTAATACTCTGCAAATCAAATTAGGGAAGGGATATTAGGTAAGCTGCGCCCTTTCTCCCAAGCAGCCACTGACTGCTGCACAACGCCAACAGAGATACCTAACTGTAGTTGGGTTTCATTCTTGCTTATGCGGATCTCCCTGATTCTCAATCCAAGCTTTTCTCCATAGCTTCCCATACGGTTTGCCTCCAAACTAATGAAATCTTGTTTTTTTCTTTTCTTGTGGAGATGAGCGATATAAGCAGCGGTTCCTTCGAAGATGATCGCACTTGAAGTTGAGTTGACGAATTCCATTGGTTTTCTGCCGAATCGAACTGATATTGTTAGTATTGTATTATTTTAATCAAAGGGTCGTCAACACTTATCCTCTTTTCAGTCCCAAGGCATCAACTAGCACCTCCGCCGCTTTCTCATCCGCCGTCCTGATTGCGTGTGCGTAGATGTTCGAAGTGGTCGAGGTCTGTTCATGCCCCGCTCGGTAGCTCACCGTCCGCAATGGAATCCCCGCCGCGAGGAGCAGCGTGATGTTTGTGTGCCGCAGTGAATGGATCGAAATCTGCGGTAGGTCGGTCCGTGAAATGAAGTCGTGAAACCAGCCCGTTATGCTGTCTGGATGGACCGGCGTGCCGTCGTCCTGTGCAAAAATCCGGTCGCTGTCAACCCATCGATCACCCATCGCAATTCTCTGTTTCCGCTGCCATTTGCGATGTGTTTTCAGGAGTTCGAATGCCTGCTCCGGCAGTTTGATCGTGCGCACGGATGAATCTGTTTTGGTGCCTTTTGTAAATACACCCTTTTCTGGTAGGTATTGCGACGTCCGGCAAACCGTGATCATGTTGTTCTTGAAGTCGATGTCTTTCCATTCCAATCCACACAACTCTCCGCGCCGTACTCCGCTGAGCAGGAAAATCCGAATCATAACCTGATTCTGGTATGGTTCATTGTCCAAAAGGTGTAGGAGTGTAGCGGTCTGTTCTTCATCAAGGTATTTCGCTTCCTTGCGCTCAAACCTCGACGGTTTCACACGGCGAGTCGGATTGTCCGTGATGACCTGCCAGAACACAGCCTGGTTGAGGATCGACGAGATCAGCCGGTGATCTTGTATGTTCAGCGCTTCTTTTATCTGCCGTTTCGTCATGCCGGGGTCTGGCCGCCAGGTCATGGTTTTGCGTTTTTGCCGTCCATTGAGGCCGTACCCCTCGCTGACCATGATCATGTAGCCGCCGTTTCGTTCCAATATGGTTGCCATACTGCATCCGCCCTTCCGAGGTAGTTTGTATGTTCGCTCTAGTCGAACCGACTATCAAGTCTTATCTTTGATGTTTACCAAAGAAATATCAGGCGTTACCCTGGGCACCCTTTCTTAGGTGCTCGATGAGCAAATCAACATCAACCAGATACTTCTTGCCGCATTTCATTCGCGGCACCGCACCTGAAACAATCAAGCAGCGTACATAGTTGGCGGTAAATGCGGTCTCAGGATCTGCTTCCTTGATGCACTCATACGCTTCCGTCAAGGTTCTCATACGCGGCAAACGCAGAATTGCTCCATGTTCCTCCATGGATTACTCCCCTTTCGTTTGACCAATCAGGTGTTCCGCCGTACCTGTAATCAGCGCAGAGACATCGACCTGCGCGGCGGTCAGCACGTCCATGGCGGATGCGGACAGCTTCGCAGTAGTCTTCTTAAAGAGCAATTGACCGAGTTGTGCGATTTCTTCCTTGGCCAATTTGCCGTCCGCGTCTGCCGCTTTCATTCCGTCAACGACCGTCTGCTTCAATTCACCGACTGTGATCTGCGCCAGCTTGATCAACTCCTGCTGCGCGCGGTTCACAGTATCCAGCTGCGTCGCCCTACCGATTTTTGACGTCAACCAAGCGCCGAACATGCCGATCAGCGCAATAAAAAATGCCGCGGCGATGTTCACGGCATTCTCGATCAAGATATCGGCGACGATGGCGTCTACGGTTCCACCCGAGTCAGCCAGCGCGAAGGCGGGCAGCGCGAGCATCAGGAGCGCGAGTAGTACCAGAATCAGTTTCTTTTTCATTTTGGTTTTCCCTTTCTTTTATATTGATGTAGCCTGCTCCGAGGCAAGCTCGTGGACAAAATCTTCGTATTCCTCTTGCGCAACCTTCGCTTTATCGCGCGCGGTCTTCATCTCGCCGTTTGTTTCACCACGCTCTACGGCGATACAGGTCGCCAAAGAAAGCGATAGGCTCGCATCCTGCATTACTTTCAAAAAGATTTTTGTGGTGCATAGACTGTCGAAAATATCTGTTGCAATGCGCAACTATTTCGTGTTACACTATTTGCAAGGAGGAGTGACAGTATGATTGATATCGACAGAGCAAAACAGTTGCGCGAGGCTATGCGCATGCTGGAACGAAAAATCGGCGTCTTGGAAGACGGCGAAATGACATGCTGCGAATTATCGATGGCGCAGTGCCATGCGCTTGTGGAGATCGGGAGGGCGAAGTGTATCTCACTGGTTGAGCTCGCAAAGCTGCTGAATCTCGACAACAGCACCATGAGCCGGACCGTCAACAATCTGGTGAACAAAGAAATGGTTGAGCGAGAACTTGATCCAAGTGATCGGCGGTATATCACCATCAACCTCACGCCGAATGGACTTGAACACTTTAACGAGATCGAGTCA
>JAUYTF010000323.1 GCA_030695285.1 Eubacteriales bacterium
ACGCAGACGTTTATGAAGGAGCTGCAGCACCTGCTGGACGAGAAGAGCTGACCCGCATTGCGGCAGGCAGGCTGCAAACGCCCGCAAGGCTCGCCCACCCAAATTGACAAACATACGGCGGCGAGGAGCCGCCTTTTTTACAGGACACGTATCACCGTGCGAAGAAAATGAGAAGAGCACGCTTTTCTCAGATGGCACTCGGGATACAGGCAGGTAGAGACATGCAACAGGTACAGAAATTTTTAGAGCAATACGAGCAGATGTCACGCGGGGCAAAGCTTCGCTTCGTCAACGGCGTCGGGCTCTACACATTGCCTGCCCTCGAACGGCTCGCGGGGTATGACCACGGCTTTAGCGCGAGAAGCGGAGGCGTGAGCGAAGGATATTTCGCCTCGCTCAATCTCAGCTTCACCAGACCGGAGAATCGCGAAAGCGTGATGGAAAACTATCGCCGGTTTTGCCGCGCGGCAGAGATTCCGTTCGAGCAGATGGTGATGGACACATATGAGCACGGCACGAACGTGATCAAGGTCGATCGCGCGGACGCGGGGAAAGGGTATCTACTCGATCCGCTGCCGTCTTGCGACGGACTCGTCACAAACGATCCCGCAGTCACGCTGATTACCGGCCACGCGGACTGCATGGCGTTTTACTTCGTCGATCCGGTCAAACGCTGCATCGGCCTTGCGCACGCTGGCTGGCGCGGGGCGCTTGGACGCATCGGCGCGCGCGTCGTAAAACGAATGGCGCTGGAATACGGCGCAAACCCGTCCGACATCATCGCAGGGGTTGGGCCTTCCATCTGCCCTTCCTGTTTCGAAGTCGGCGAGAATGTCGCCAAAGAGTTTGCTGCAGCATATCCGGATTTACATTGCGTGCTGGAGCACGAGGGTGCGCGGCCGCATGTGGATCTATGGATGGTTGCGGTGAAGCAGTTCATCGAGGCGGGCGTATTGCCGGAACACATTTCGCTCTTTGACGTTTGCACGATGACGGCACCGCGCCTGTATTCGCACCGGCGGGACAAGGGCAACACGGGCGGCATGGCGGCGTATCTGCGGATACTGCCATAACACAAACCGCTGTGGGCAAACAGAAGGAAGCGCGCGGCTGTAAGCGCCGCAAGACGCAAGGCTTGCAACCATGGCTGCGCAGTGCCTTCGATTGACAATATCTGCGCCCAAGAGTATAATTCATTCGTTTCTATGCAAGTTTTGCTTACCCGCTAATGCCCAAGAGTATAATTCATTCGTTTCTATGCAAAATTGCTTACGCGTTGCTGCCCCAAAGTATAATCCACACATTTTTACGCAAAATTCGAGAAACCGCTACTCATATAAAAGGGAGACATACATTCATGAAACTCAACAAGACGATTGCGCTGGTTGCAATGATCCTGCTCACAGCGGTGACGCTGCTCGGTTGCGGCGGCACACCCGTGCTGGCGGCAAAGGTGGGAGACCAGGAGATCACCGTCACCCAGCTGGAGAATTCCTACTATAACAGCCTCAGCTACGCCTCTGCATACGGGTTTGATACCGCTACGGAAGACGGCGTAACGCAATTTCGCGACTATCTGCTAGACAATCTCATCTCTTCGGCCATGGAGATCTATCAGGCAAAGCTTGCCGGCATCACGCTCACGGATGAAGAACTGGCGGCTGCCAAGGAAACCGCTGAGAACAACTATGACGACACTTTTGCCTCGTTTGTCGAGCAGGCGACCAATGCCGGATCGACCAATGCGGAAGCATATGCCAAGAAGCTGTTTACGGATGCGCTCATTCAAAACAAAACCACAGTGAAAAAGCTACAGGCCGATATGCTGGAGGACGCGATGAACGAAGCACTTGTCAGCAAGCATCGCACCGCTCTGCTCGATAACGTGAAGATGACAGATGAAGAGTTGTTGGCGAAGTATAACGAAGTGCTGGCCGATCAAAAGGGAATCTTCGAGCAGAATCCGTCCAGCTACTTCAGCTACCAAACGTATGCGCAGTATGGCTACAACGCTCCGCCGCTCTATGTGCCAAACGGATTCTTCCGCGTGCGCCACATCCTTGTTACGGATGAAGTCACCGCGAACCTGATCAAGACGAAGATCGATGCGGGCGAAGACTTCGAAGCGCTGCTCGCCGAGTATAATACCGACCCCGGTATGCAGAGCGAAGAAAACGCCGCAGGGTATCTCGCCGGCGAAGGCGCGAGCTTTGTGGAGCCCTTCCTCAATGCCGCCCTCGCGCTGACGAAGGACGGGGACGTTTCCGCGCCTGTAGAGTCCGATTTCGGCTGGCACATCATCAAGCGCGTTTCGACGGAACCGGCCCGCGAAATTCCCTATGCGGAAGTGAAGGAAACGTTTGAGCTCTACGAGCAGGCGCTATATCTGCAACAGTATCATTCGGATCTCGTGAGCGGATGGATTATGGACGAATCGCTCGTGACGCGATTCCCCGAAAACTATGCCTCGGTCGGCAAATAAGGAAGAGGATGTGATACTATGAGCAAAGGCCTGAGAATATTCAGTTTGGTCGTAGCGATCATCATGATACTGGGGACACTTGCCTCCATCATCTTTGCGATTGCGTAACAGTAACCCAACACAAGGCGGGGCCGCTTCAACGGCTTCGTCTTTTATTGCGTCTTACCTACGGCTTGCAGGTTACCAGGCGCAACTGCCGCCAACGCATAAAAGCCATGCGGATTTAGAGGGGTCTCTTATATTTTTGCAGGAATTCCTGCGATGCAGTGTGGCACGCTCTTCGTAACCAAGCGAAAAAAGACCAATAAACAGTGGAAAGCAGGAGTTTTCTGCGTATAGTTCTCAGAATATCTACGCTGCAAATTGAGATTTGTTTTGCGTAATGATCTGCGATTTTTCTTGCATAAGCAAGGTTGAAACGCTATAATAACTAGTTGTTAGATAGTTAAAGGAGGAAGAGGTTTTGTCACATAAGTACGTATATCTTTTCAGCGAAGGTAGCGCGGCAATGCGCTCGCTGCTCGGCGGTAAAGGCGCGAATCTGGCCGAAATGACCACGCTCGGGTTGCCGGTGCCGTTTGGCTTCACCGTCTCCACGGAAGCCTGCACGCGTTATTACACGGATAAAATGACAATCGCAGACGAAATCATCGATCAAATCGAAGCCGCGCTGGTTACCACGGAAGAAAAAGCAGGCAAGAAGTTTGGCGATCCGTCCAATCCGTTTCTAGTCTCCGTCCGCTCCGGTGCCCGCGCCTCCATGCCGGGCATGATGGATACGATCCTCAACCTCGGTCTGAATGACAATACCGTGGCTGGACTGGCGAAACTCACCAATAACGAGCGCTTCGCGTTCGACAGCTACCGCCGCTTCATCTCGATGTTTTCGGATGTCGTCATGGAAGTGGAAAAAGCGAAGTTTGACGAGATTTTCGACGAAATCAAGCACAAGAACAACTGCAAGCTGGACACCGAGCTCACCGCAGAAAACCTAAAAGAGGTCGTCAAGCTTTACAAGGCGATGTATCTCAAAGAAAAAGGCACCGAATTCCCGCAGGAACCCCGTGAACAGCTCATGGAATCCATCAAAGCCGTATTTCGTAGCTGGGACAATTCCCGCGCGATCGTCTATAGAAGAAAGAACGACATTCCTTACGATTGGGGCACCGCCGTCAACGTGCAGAGCATGGTCTTTGGCAATATGGGCAGTGACTGCGGCACGGGCGTTGCGTTTACGCGCAACCCCTCCACCGGCGAGAAGAAGCTCTACGGTGAGTTCCTCATGAACGCGCAGGGAGAAGACGTCGTCGCGGGCATCCGCACGCCGAGCCCCATCGACGAGGTAAAGGACACTCAGCCGGAAGTGTATCAGCAGTTTGCCGAGACCGCAGATAAGCTCGAGCGCCATTACCGCGACATGCAAGATATGGAGTTCACCATCGAGCGCGGCAAGCTCTTTATGCTGCAGACCCGCAACGGCAAGCGTACCGCTGCCGCCGCGCTGCAGATTGCCGTCGATCTCGTGAACGAAGGCATGATCACCAAGAAGGAAGCCATCGCCAAGATCGACCCGCGTTCGCTTGACGCGCTGCTACACCCGACATTTGAGCCAAAGGCACTCAAGAGCGCGACGGTGATCGCCAGCGGCCTGCCCGCTTCCCCCGGCGCTGCCTGCGGACGCGTGTATTTCACCGCGCTTGACGCGATGAACGCCGGCAAAGCCGGGGAGAAAGTCATCCTCGTGCGCCTCGAGACGTCTCCTGAGGACATCGAGGGCATGTATGCCGCAGAAGGCATACTGACCGCGCGCGGCGGCATGACCTCCCACGCGGCGGTCGTTGCCCGCGGTATGGGCACCTGCTGCGTGGCGGGTTGCTCGGAAGCCACCATCTCCGAGAAGAACAAGACGCTGGTGTTTGCCTCCGGCAAGTCCTATAAAGAAGGCGACTGGATCTCTCTCGACGGCTCCACGGGCAACATCTACGGCGAGGCTCTGCCGACCATCGAAGCGGTGGTCTCCGGCAACTTTGCGACCATCATGGAATGGGCGGACGAGTTCCGCACGCTCCGTGTGCGCACCAATGCCGACACGCCGCACGACGCGGAAGTCGCGATTAAGTTTGGCGCGGAAGGCATCGGCCTTTGCCGCACCGAGCATATGTTCTTCGACGAAGCACGCATCCCCGCAATGCGCGAGATGATCGTGAGTAAGGACGTTGAAAGCCGTAAGCGCGCGCTAAGCAAGCTACTGCCGATGCAGCGCAGCGACTTTAAGGGCATCTATAAGGCGATGGGCGGACACCCCGTCACCATCCGCTTCCTGGATCCGCCGCTGCATGAGTTCCTCCCCACCGCAGAAGAGGATATCCGCGCGCTCGCCAATGAG
>JAUYTF010000371.1 GCA_030695285.1 Eubacteriales bacterium
ATGGACTCAACAGGCGATATTGGAGCTCTAAGAACTGAAGGTAAATATTTGGGAATTCCAAATGCAGCAATTACTGTATTTGCGTCAGCATCTAATGCTGAGAGATTGAGAGACTTAGAGGGGCATGCGATAGAAGTTGGAGGTTCAATTGGAGAAATTCTAACTATTGGAGGGGATTTGTGTTTCTTCACTGATAAATCAGGGAACGAGAAGTTTGCCGTGAATCTCGCATTAGGTATAGGGGGTTCACAATTACCCGTAGAGGGACATGTCGGTGTATCTGAAACGCTTAGCTTTGAAGATCTAACTGGGAAAGATGAAACCTTAAAGATATATAATATATACGACGCTTGGGAGAAATTTGTAAGGGAGTTTCTAGAATGGTAAAGAATAGAGATATCAGATTGGAGGCTTTATCAAAACTGATTCCTTTCAGCATTTGGAGCATCTTCGTGTTAACGCTGAGTTCCAGCGGGATCGTGCATCTTTTTCCGCACGCGTTCGCGGTGGATAACCAAGAGCGGGTTTATCTGGTGTATTCCGAAGGCGGGTATTGTGTGACGGACGACTATGTCATCAAGGTTTTACCATCGTTCGACGAAGCAAGTACAATCTCCATTTCGGATGATAATTTGCTTTCCTATGCGCGAAATGATGAGATTACGGTCTACGACATAGACCAAAACAGCCATGGAATGGGCAAGTTGAAGGAAATCGACCGGTATACGACGGACGACAAAGATGCCCTCTTCGCGTCCCGTCGTTTGCGTAATGGTGACGAGCAAAACGGCGTTGCTTATGCTTATGATCGCAGCTTTTTCTCGTATCAAATCATGCGCACAAAAGACGGCGAAACGAGTTTGTTTTACCGGATGCCGAGTTTGGATGTGATTTGGAACCTGATCTCGATTTCTTATATTCCTATGATGGTTATCGGCATATTGAGAGTTGTGCTGCATCATGCTCGCGCACTACTCGAGGAGCAGAATAAAATCACCGATTGAATTTTTTGACAGATTGAATGACAAGATTGGACAATTGGGAGAATTAATCAAAAAATCAGAATATACTCCAGTCTTACCCTGCAAGAGAAGCATTCAAGGATAACATCTCGCATCTCTACTCCGCAATATACTGCGGGGGAGTTTTTTCGTGCAAAATTTCTCTTGCGTTGATTATTCTTCGTGTTATAATTAAATCATACGTTAATTCATTCGTTTATAAAGCAAATCTCCACGTACGACGATCACAACAAAGGAAACCGAATATGCGAAACAAACTCAACGAACAGCTCATCCTCGACGCAGCGCTCAAGGTGTTTTCCCGCTACGGCTACAAAAAATCCACACTGGAGGACATCGCGAGCGAACTAGGCATGACCAACACCGCGATGTATGCCTACGCCAGAAGCAAGCGCGATCTTTACGAGCAGACGGTCTCGTATGTTATGAAGCGCTGGCAGGCGGGCGTGGAGCAGGCGGTGAGCGCGAAAACCACCGCGCAGGAAAAGATGGCCGCGCTGTGCGAGAGCGCGCTGTATTATCTCGCGCAGGACGTGGAATTCTGCGCGCTGCTCAGGAGCGATCCGCAGATTTTCCCGATGTTTCCGACGGTCGATCCCTACGAGGAGATCAACCGCGATTCCGTGCGTTTGATCGAGCGCGTCTTGCTTTTCGGGCAGCAGACGGGTGAGTTTCGCGCGGTCGATGCGCCCGCGGTCAGCGAGGTGCTGTTCTCAATCTATAAGAACTTCATCATCCACACATATATCAACAGCGAAGAGGACTACACGAGCCGCTATCTGCCCATCACGATGGAGCTGATCCTGAATGGGATAAAAAAAGTATAAATTACTTTTCTTTTTTTTGAGATAACCATTTCAATTCAATCTTGGAAAACAACAGGCACATCGAGAGAAAAACATTCTCTCCGAATAAAAAACCACATATCTGAAAGGAGCACATCATCATGGTCAAGTATCTCTCCGAAGACTGGCGCAAAGAGGTCGAGACGCGCTTAAGCGCGCAGCTCTCCCCGGACAAGATGAACAACCTCACTTCCTCGATGAACAACCTCTATCTTAACTGTCCCGACGGCAACAGCCACTATTTCTTCGTCGGCTTTGTCGACGGCAAGGTGGACAGCGTGCAGGTGGGCGAGGGCGAAGGCCCCAAAGCGGAGTTTGTGATTTCCGGCGAGTATGAAACGTTCGCCAAGATCTCCCGCGCGGAACTCGGCGCACAAAAGGCGCTCATGGGCGGCTTATTAAAGCTAAAGGGCAACATGGTCAAGGCGCTGAAGCTCGCGTCGCTGGTCGATCGCCTGAACAAGATCATCGCCACCATCGAAACCGAGTATTGAGGGGGAAATGACATATGTTTGACAAGACAAGCCCGTTTTATATCGATTTCCCCGGACGCATCAAGGCCATTCAGGCTGAGATGGCGAAGGAGAAGATAGACCTCTATTTAGGCTCCCGCCTGCGCACGATGAGCTGGACGACGGACGCGTTCTTCCCCTGGCGCAGCTTTATCGTGATCCCCGCGGAAGGGTTGCCGACCGCGTTTACGTTCGTCATCGACGCGGCGCGCGCGGCGGACGACAGCTGGCTGGACGAGGATCACGTCATGGGTTTTGCCCCCATGGGCGGGCAGGATCAGATCACGCAGATCTCCGACATGATCAAAGACTATCTCCCGCACGGCGGACGTGTCGGCGTCGAAGCCGGCATGAGCAACTATCTGCCGGAAGGGTACCTGACCTATTACGAATACAAGGCGTTTGAGGCGGCGCTGCCGGACTGCACGCTGGTCAACGCGCATCCGCTGGTGGATCGCCTGCAGATGATCAAGGACATCGGCACCATCAACCGCTTCCGCGAAGCGTCCCGCATCGTGGATATCGGGCACGAAGCCGTGCTCGCCGCGATCAAAAACGGCGGCTGGAAGGGCATGACGGAGACGGAGATCGGCGGACTCGCGGGCTATGCCATGCGCAAGGCGGGCAGCACGTTTGAGTGGTCGTTTACCGGCGGAAACGAGATCGCCGCGGGCTATCGCACAGGGCTTGCAGGCGGCGCCTGCACACCCGCGTCCACGAAAAAAGTTGAGGCGGGCGAGCCGCTGATGGTGGATATCCACGCGCTGTTCGGCCTCTGCTGCGGCGACCACAGCCACAACTACCTGATCGGCCCCGCGAGCGAGCGGCAGCGCTGGCACGCGAAAAACTTCGTGGACATGGTCGCTCTCACGCTCAAGACGTACCGCGCGGGCATCTCGCCCTCGTCGCTTGCGGCTGAAATGATGGACTTCGCGGAGACGCGCGGGTTTGCGGACTTCATGGTGCCGGGGTTTGAGCACGGCATCGGCATGCTTGGCGACGAATGGAGAATCGGCAAACACGACGGCCCGTTCCCGTATTGGACCGACCCGGATCACGAGTATGTGGAAAACGAAGTGCTCATCTGTGCGATGCAGTATGCCTGCCCGGACGAGAACATCGGCTTCCGTTACGAAAACCCGATTCTGCTCACCAAAGACGGCTGCGAATACATGAGCAAATTCCCGCTTGGGATTGAAGTGATCGAGTAGAAATGCGGGGCTTCGCCCCATACCCCAAAAATCAAAAAGCACGGCGCGCCGTGCTTTTTGATTGGAAACCGTTATTCAACCGGCTTAAAAAACTCCGCGCCGTGCTTGCACACGGGACAGATGAAGTCCGGCAGCAGATCCTCGCTTTTGTGGACATAGCCGCACACGCCGCAGACGAATCCCTTCTTCTTTGGTTCTGCTTTCTCAGGCTCGGGCTTCTTCTCGGGTTCGGGTTTATTCTCCGGCTCCGGTTTTTTCTGCTCCGCGACGGATGCCAGCGGCACGAACACCTCCGCGCCATGTTTGCACACGGGGCAGATGAAGTCCGGCGGCAGTGTTTCGCTCTCGTGAATATAGCCGCAGACCGTGCAGAGCCAGCCTTTTTTCAGCTGCTCCTCCGCGGTGGGCGCGGGCTTGATGTTCTTGTGATAATAGTCGTAGGTTACCGAAGCCTCGCCGGAGAGCTTCCTCGCCTCGGTCAGGTCGGCAAGAAAGAGTGTATGCGTGCCGCAGTCGAGCGTGTTGATCACCTTGCCGCTGAGCAGCGCGTTTGCACCTGTCGTCAAGTAGGTGAGGCCGTTGACGCTGCGCGAGATGGCTGAGAAATCGGCAAATTTGTCGCCGTCCTTGCCGCTCTTGAGGCCAAAGCGCTGATAGACGTCAAACTTTGACTCCTCGGTGAGGATGGAGAGGTTGAAGATACCGGTCTTGAGCACCATGTCGTGCGTCATATTCGTCTTATTGACCGTGAAGGTGACCCTTAGCGGGGTGCTCGTCGCCTGAATAACGGTGTTGATGATGCAGCCGTTGTCGCGCTCTCCCTCCTTGGCGGTGAGCACAAATAGACCGTAGCTGATGGCGAAGAGCGCGGTCTTGTCCAACTCACCTGTGAGGATATCTTCGTTTTTCGGCAGCACCATGGTGCTTGCAATCGCGTTTGCCAACGCATCAACCTCGCCCAGCTGCTCTTCCTTGAGTGAGGAGCGCAGGCTTACGGTCTCCTCCAGCACGACCATATCCTTGAGAGGGGCGAGCGTATCGCGCATGAT
>JAUYTF010000372.1 GCA_030695285.1 Eubacteriales bacterium
GTCATGCCGGCGATGTCTTTCATGCCGGTGTCGGCTGCTACCGCTTCGGTGGCGGGAGCGGCTTCGGTGTCTGTAGCGGGTTCAGTTGCGGCGGGCGCGGCGGGCGCGCAGCCGATTGCCGTAATCAACATCGCGGCAACAAGCAGGAACGTCAGAATTTTTTTCATGTTCTTTCCTCCACTTTTTTATTTTCAAGGCGTTCGCCTTAAAACCATAGGAAATCATTTGGAGCCGTTATGATTTTTTCCGGTCGTCTCGCCTTAAAATCAAGTTTGAATCGTGGTCTGGGTTATTTGGACATTTTGCAGTCTTTCTCTTTTCTGCGGAGCATGGGACGCTTGCCCATTGCGAAATAAGCGCGAAGCGCCACGACGGCCACCAGCATGATGCCGATGGGCAGGTCAAGGTTCTGGTTGCTGATGCCGAAGCAGAGCGGCAGACCATAGCGCAGGATGCAGATGATGATTGCGGCAAGTGCCGTACCGACGATGCTTCCCTTTCCGCCGGTCGAGAGCGTTCCGCCTAGAACGACCGCGGTGATGATGGAGAGTGTGAATGTCGAGCCAAGGTTGTATTTTGCCGAGTCAACGTTTGCCGTGAGCAGTACGCCCGCAATCGCGGCGCCGATACCGGTGAGGATATACGTGCTCATGATAATCCAGCGGCTGTTGATGCCGGAGTATTCCGCAGCCTGCCGGTTGACGCCGACGAGGAACACGCGCCTGCCGTAGCGGGACTTGTGCAAGAGCAGATAGCACAGCACGATAAGCACCACGTAGATAATGATCTGGATGGGAATCAGGTCAAACACAAGCATTTTTCCAAGAGCGCGGAAAGAGACAAACTCGCCTAGCTCGTTCTTAGCCGGAAATCCGCTGATGCCCTGATAGGCGGGCGTCTTGGAAAGCCCGGAGATCAGAAGCGCGAGGCCCGAGAAGAGGAAGCTGCCGCCGAGGGTAACGACCATCGGTTGCACGCCGCAGTAGGCGACGAAAAAGCCGGAGAGTGCGCCGCAGATACCGGCGGAGAGGATTGCAAGAAGAACCGCAGTCCAGATGTTTAGCCCCGCGTCGCTCCAGAGTACGCCGATGATGATTGAAGTAAGACCTACGATCGAGCTTGCTTGGATATCGATGCCGCCCGTGATCATGACGAAGGTCACAAATAGTGAAATGATGCAGATGCTGATATAGTTAGTGATGCTCGAGAAGATCGACGTTATGCGGAAAAACTTCTCAAAGTTGACGGCGCCGAATATCGCGAACTCCGCCAGCAGGATTAATAGGAGCACAAACTCCCATTTCTTCGTGAATTTTTTTAGTCCATCTACAAAACCGGTTTTCAAGTTAACATTCCCTCCCATCATCTGGCGGAGCCCGAAGCTCTTGCAACGAGCCGTTCACACCGTGCCGCCTCCGCCGAGCGTCGTTGCATCAGTGCGTCCACTACGACGATGGTGATAAGCATTACGCCCTTGATGGTATTATCATAGTCCGTGGACAATCCAATAAAGACTAGCAGGCGGCTGATGGTGGACATGATGACGGCACCGATTGCCGCACCTGCAACATTTCCGAGGCCGCCGGAAAGGCTGATACCGCCGAGCACGCACGCCGCGATGGCAGACATCTCATATCCGGAACCGGCAACGATGTTCACCTGACCATATTCGGAGGCGAACGCCACGCCGGAGATTGCCGCGAAGATGCCGCAGAGCACGTAGGCTACGATCTTGGTCGCCGTCACCGGAATGCCGATGAGCGTAGATCCCCCGACATTGTCGCCTACCGCGATGAAATATTTGCCCGAGCGCGTCTGCGTCAGCAATAGATGCGTGACGATGACGATCACAAGCACGATCGTATAGTAGATCGTGATCTGTCCAAACAGCGTCTGGCTGCCGAATTTCGTGAAATCACCTGCGAAGTTTTCGGTGGTCTTTCCGCCGGAGAAGATGTACACAAGTCCGCGCACGATGCCCGTGGTTCCCAGCGTGAAGATCAGCGAAGGTACGCCCAGCACCGCAACGCCGTAGCCGTTGACCAACCCTACTAGGAGGCCCAGCACGATGCTGTATGCGATCATCAGCGCCCAGCTCTGCCCGCGCTGGGCGAGCATGCCCGCGATCGCCGCGGCAAGACCCATGGTAGAGCCGTTGGAAACATCGATCTCCCCTGTCATGATGACGAAAGCTGCGCCGACGGCGAGAAGAGTATAAACGACGCTGCTGTTAAAGGACTCTATGATATTGGAGTAGGTAAAGAACTCCGGGTTGACTAAGCCGGTGATGAAAAACATCACCGCGAGAAACGCGAGGCTCGAGAGCCACCTTATCTTCAGGAACGATTTGATTATCTTCATCGTGCGTGTGCTTCTCCTTCCATATGCAGGCCAAAGGACGAAGCCGTCAGGTTATCCTGCGTGATATTGTTCTTCCAGAACTCCGCGTTGATGCTGCCCTGCGACACCGTCACCGCGCGGTCTGCCAGCTCGATGATCTCTTCCATATCGGAGGAGATGATCAAAATCGCGACGCCCTGCTCGCGCAGGCCACGAATGATGCCGTAAACATCTCGGCGGGCTGCCGCGTCGATTCCTCTAGTCGGTTCGTCCAGAATGACGATCCTCGGTTTTGTGGAAAGCGACCTTCCGATGACGACCTTTTGCTGGTTCCCGCCGGAGAGGCTGCCCGCCAGCTGATCCTGTCCCGCTATCTTGATGCGGAACCCGTCGACAAACTCTTGCGTGATGGACTGTTCCACCTCGGGCTTGAGGAAGAGTCTGCCTAAGCGGCGGTCTTCCAGTAGCGCGGAGGTTATGTTCGCTGTAATCGAGCTGATCTTGAATAACCCGTGGTTGTGACGGTCTTCCGGCACATAATTGATACCCGCCTGGAGTACTTTTTTGGTAGAATAGCCAGTGATATCCTTGCCGTTTAACAAAACGCGCCCCTGCAGAATCTTGTCGCGGCCGAAGATGGTGCTCACCAGTTCCGTTCGGCCCGCGCCGACAACGCCGGCGACGCCGACGATCTCACCCGGATACACCTTGAGCGAGATATCGTTGAACCCGTGACCGCTGACATGCTGCAGCTCAAAGACGGGCTCGGTGTGTTCATAGTCGATGGTGGCCGTCTGCCCCTGGTGCGCGGCCTTCTGCACCGATCCCGGCGGCAGAAGCCCCTGCACGAGCATCTCGTGGTTGAAATCCCCAACCGGCCCGTGCAGCGTGATGATGCCGTCGCGCATGATGGACACGTGGGTCGCGATGTCGAAGACTTCCGAAAGGCGGTGCGTAATATAGATGATGCCGATGCCCTTCTGGCGCAGCTCCTGCACGATGCGGAAGAAACTCTCGACCTCGTCAAAAGTCAGCGCGGAGGTCGGTTCGTCCAGAATCAGGATCTTCGCGTTGCGCAAAAGCCCGCGGATGATCTCAACTAGCGTTTGTTCCGCGATAGAGAGCGTGCTCGCCTTGCGATTGAGGTCAAAGTTCCAGCCGATTTCGTCGATGACGCTCTTGAGGCGCATGCGCAGATGCTGCTTACGCTCCTGAAAGCCCATGGTGATGTTTTCTTCGATGGTCATATTCGGAAAAAGCATCGGTTCCTGCGGCACCATATAGATACCCGCGGAAAGCGCAACCGAAGCCTTGGTCAGGTGCGTCAGGCAGCCGTTGACATAGATTTTTCCATCATCGGGCTGATAGATACCCATGATTATCTTCATCAGTGTGCTTTTCCCTGCGCCGTTGCCGCCGATGAGCGCAAGCACTTCCCCGCCTTCTAGGTCGAGGTCGATTTGCTTGAGCACAGCGTTGTTGCCAAAGGATTTCGTGACACCTCTCACGCTGAGTAGCTTATTCAGTTCATCGGATGTAGCAGCGGATAGATTGTTTACCGCTTCAGATACGCTGTTTGCCATGAATTGAACCCCCGTTGCCGGCGTATCACGCCGAAGAAGATAAGAGAAAACGCGCAACTTGCCCGATTGTCCTGCGCCGCCGTCATCGACTGGAGTCGTCTTGATCCGAGTAGGTGTGCATGGATGCTGTTGGCGCGATGCTTTCCTTCAGTCGTCTTGATCCGAGTAGGTGTGCTTGGATGCTGTTGGCATGATGCTTTCCTTTAGTCGTCTTGATCCGAGTAGGTGTGCATGGATGCTGTTGGCATGATG
>JAUYTF010000394.1 GCA_030695285.1 Eubacteriales bacterium
AAATTCGTGCCGGCGATGTTGGCTGCCGTGTCGTCTTGGAGTTTGACGGACAGTTTTGCACTCGTCCAGTTAAACGACTCGGTGCCGAACTGGAATAGTGTTTTGGGCGTGGTTGCGGGTGCAACCGCCAAGGGGGTTACCTCTAAGTACGGGTGTACATCGGTGTCCGCAAGTGCGGTAGTGGGCACCAGTACGAGCAGCATGAGCAGGCTCAGAACCAGTGCGATTGTACGTTTCATTCGGTACACATCCTTTCTTGCATGAAAGACATTCTGTCGGGTGAATTATACATGACTGCTATATATATGTAAACATAACCGCGAAAGATGTTACGGATATTTCACACATCAGCCGGGAAAAGGGCTTAGAGTTCCCTGAGAAGCGGCATAAACATACCATGTTTGGACAAGGATAGCACGCCACTTCACAAAACGTTTGATATTGATTGACATTTCGATTCTGGTTTCGACCAATTTTTGTCGAAAAAACCCTGTCCTCACGGATTTAAAACGGAAAGACGGCTGTTCACACGCCGGATTTGCGTCCACGGCGCAGAAATGAATGAAATCGAGCTGGTCGTATGATTATGCAAATTCCGCGCGCGTTGTGCGGCACCAGAGAACGCACAGGATGAACGAAAAGATCCGGCTTCGGCCACGATCGTCCGCCGGGTTCTGTGAGCACGCAAGAGCCGACAACGGCTTGCCGTACCGCGGCGCCTGACCAGAAAGAGAGATGTTTTTCAAGACGATTTTAGCTCTCATGTGATATAATCACGGAAGAAGGCGGATAAATTTCGTACCATAAAAGCATACTCTGTTGACCAAACACCTTATCGCTTGTTCTCAGATTAAGGAAGCGAATACCGCTAGATTTTAAAACAGCAGAACAGAGTATAGCAGAACAGAGTATGGAAAGGATGTATCCAAATGAAAAAGATCGCACTGATGATTTCAGGCATTCTCGCGGCAGCACTATTGCTGAGCGCCTGCGTGCCGGCACCTGTACAGGCGGAGACAACGCCCGTGCCCGAAGTGGCCGCTGCAACGGAGGCTGCCACCGAACCGGACGCAGCCGAAGAAACCGGCGACGCGCTGGAATTCTCCCTGACAACGCTGACGGGAGATACCCTCGATCAGACGGTCTTTACCGAGAATAAGCTCATCATGGTCAACTATTGGGCGACCTGGTGCGGCCCGTGCGTGAGCGAGATCCCCGATCTGATCAAGATCAGCGAGGACTATGCGGACAAAGGATTTGTGCTCATCGGCGTGCTGACGGGTGACGATGACATCGACGGCGCGAAATCGTTCATTGCCGATCAGGGCGTGAGCTACCCCGTGGTGCTGCCGGAGGCGTTTTTTCTGAACCATGTGGACAGCATTTATGCCATACCGACCACAATGTTCTTCAACGCGGAAGGCGAGCAGATCAATGCGGCGGTTGTCGGCGCAAAGAGCTATGAAGACTGGGCAGGCTTAATCGACCTACTACTGGGTCAGGTTTCCTGATGAAAACGGCCAGACGCGGGCTGCCATATCTCCTGCTCGCGCTAGGCGCGGGGTTCATAACGCTTGGCATTTACGGCGGCGAGGTTGCTGTGGTGCTCTCGCGTGCTGCAAATATCTGCCTGGAGTGTATCGGCATTGGCTAAGCAATATAAGCGAAACAAACTGCGCAATTGGATACAGGGCGCATGGACGGTCGTCTCCAACGGCTATCTGGTCGGCTTTGTCAAAGGGCGCATCTGGCAGGGGGACAGCAAGTCCGTCTGTGTTCCGGGGCTGAATTGCTATTCCTGCCCCGGGGCGCTCGGCGCTTGCCCCATCGGCTCGCTGCAGGCGACGCTTGCCGCACGCGAAATCAAGTTTCCGCTGTATGTCACGGGCTTTCTGCTCGCGTTCGGCGCGCTGTTCGGGCGGTTTGTGTGCGGGTTTCTTTGCCCCTTTGGCTGGGTGCAGGATCTCTTGTATAAGATTCCGTCCAAGAAAATCGGCACATTCAAATATGACCGCCTGCTGCGATATCTCAAGTTTGTTGTGCTTGCGGTGCTGGTGATTCTGCTGCCCGCGCTGGTGAAAAATGCGGCGGGCGTGGGCGCACCGTGGTTTTGCAAGTGGGTTTGCCCCTCTGGCACGCTCTTTGCGGGCATCCCGCTGCTGCTGGCAAACCCGACGCTGCGTACGGTGGTGGGCTTTATGTTCAGCTGGAAGATGGCTTTGCTGATTTTGATTCTCGGGCTTTCGGTGTTTCTCTATCGCCCGTTTTGCAAGTATCTCTGCCCGCTTGGCGCGGCTTACGCATTCTTTAACAAGGCATCGTTCTACCGGCTGAAGCTCGACGAGCACGCCTGCATTCACTGCGGCATCTGCAAGCGCGCGTGCAACATGGGCGTTGACCCGTCGAAAACGCCGGACGATATGGAGTGCATTCGCTGCGGAGACTGCGTGAAAAACTGTCCCAC
>JAUYTF010000397.1 GCA_030695285.1 Eubacteriales bacterium
CAAGTGTTGACGCAACGTTGGATCCGATACTACAATCAAATAAGGCCGCATTCGAGCCTTGGCGGGCGGCCGCCCGCCCCTCAAACCGTGGTTCCAAATCGCTGCCGAGAATTTCGAGTTTCCTAACATTGCTCCTGGACCATAAAACGGGGGCAGATCAAGTAAGCGTCAAATGCAGCGGCACCTGTACGAAGGCAAGGTGTAATGAGAAAATGACTCCAATGAAGACTTAAGGCACCTTAAGATATCTTAAGGCAGCTTGAGACAGAATTGGAGTGTAGAACAAGGTGGATATACAAAAGCTGAATAAAAGCGGACGGCTCAGTGAATGGGCTGAGATGGTTGGCGAATGCCGCAACAGCGGCAAAACCGTTTTGCTATGGTGCGCGGAACACAAGATCAGCCCTAAGACTTACTACTACAGGCTCAAACACGTCTGTGAAGCCATACCGGAGTTGAGCAAACCAACGAGCTTACCGGTCCGCCACGAAAAAGACGCGCCGGTGTTTGCACAGATCACGCCTGCAAGCCGAAGCTCTAGGGATGCAGCCATCACGTTACGTTTTGGCAGCATAGAGGTGCAGATTCACAACGGGGCGGAAACCGAAACCATTGAATCGGCGCTGCGGGTGCTGACAAGCATAGTTTCCCAATCCCATCGCCACATTGGAACGGGTAGCAAAAGAAATCAAGAAGAGAAAACAGGTTGCCGAGACTATACGAAAGTATCGGATCATTAGCACGAGCATTTACCGTTGGCGCATGAAGTACGAGGGAACGGTAGAATCGCTCTATTAAGACAACCACAATCTAAACCGGTATCCAAGAATTAGACCGAAGAAGAACTGAGGCTGATCAAGCGTGTCTAGAGCTAGTTGTCACTTGGTAGCTTCAAGCTGTACTTGCTTTTCCAACGGAAAATGTCGCTTTGAAATTCCGAGCTTTCTGTACACTTCCGATATCGGTTTCCCAACTTCACATGTTTCTACGAAAAGGCAATTTGCTCCTATATGCACTTACTTTTCTTCATTTCATTTGTCAAATTTCTAATTTCTTCAGGAAGTGGCGCACTTGACTTGCCAATTCGACATACCGAAAACATAGAATTTCATAGTTGCTATTCAAAAGAATTACCGATCTGTACGCAACTTTGCCTATAAGAGAACAAAATGCTGCAAATCGGGAATCTTCTTGAACGATTGCATAAAAAAAGAAGCAATGTTATCATGGGATTATATTGTTCTGGATAATCGCGGAGGATAGGAAGAAACATTGAAGAAGATCAGCTTTCTGGTAGCCTGCTATAATGAGGTGGAGAATGTTGTTCCTCTCTCGAGTCAGCTGCTCGCGTGCATGGAGAAAGAACTACCGCAATATGACTATGAACTGCTCTTTATTGATAATCGCTCCACCGACGGCACGCGGGAATTGCTAGAGCAGCTCTGCACCGAAAACAAAAAAATCAAGGCGATCTTTAACATCGCTAACTTTGGCCAGATGCGCTCGCCAGTTCATGGCATGAAGCAGACCACAGGGGATTGCACGATCAAGCTCTGCGCGGATTTTCAGGACCCGATTGAGATGATTCCTGCATTCGTAAATGCATGGGAAAAGGGTGCCCACATCGTTATCGGCATCAAGATAAGAAGTAAAGAGAACAAGCTGATTTATCTGCTGCGCTCGTTTTATTATCGTATCTTCAATAAGCTCTCAAATATTCAGCATATTCATCAATTTACGGGCTTTGGCCTCTATGACCGCTCGTTTATGGATATCGTTCACCAGATCGACGACCCGATTCCGTATTTTCGCGGTATCGTGGCGGAGTTTAGCGGCAACGATCGAGTGGAGATTCCGTATGTACAGCCAAAGCGTAAGGCGGGCACGAGCAAGAATAACCTGCTCTCACTCTATGATATCGCCATGACCGCCATGACCACGTATTCCAAGGGGCTTATGCGGCTAAGCGTGCTTTTCGGCGGCATCTGCGCATTAGTGAGTCTGCTGGTCGGCCTCATTTATACGGTCTACAAACTGCTCAATTGGAATACATTCTCTGCGGGCATTGCGCCCATGGTCATCGGCGTGTTCCTGCTCGGCGGAATACAACTTATCTTCATCGGTGTGCTGGGCGAGTATATTTTAACCATTAACGCGCGGACGATCCGCAGACCTCTGGTAATAGAAGAAAAACGGATCAACTTTGACGTTTGATCTTGTTGAACATTCCGCATGAGATTGAACCCCTCGACCGAGCAATTTTGAACACACGGGGGTTTTGGATGAGCGGAATCACCATGTGCAAAAATCTGATTTAGAGGATAAAGCAATAGAAAATAAGAAAACATCTGCTGCCAGCGCTGCGATCTGGAAGTACAGAGCCTTTTTTGTATTCAGAAAGAGTGATTTACAGCTTGAGCAGTTCTCGTTGCGCTGCGATAGTGCGGAGGATGCCATCTTCAAAAGTAACAGCAGGAACAAAGCCAGTTTCTTGCGTCAGCAATGAAATATCTGCACAAATGCGCATCACCTGATTTGGTGCATAGGGAAGAACACCGATTTGGAGGGGTAGACGATAGTTGGTTGCTTCGGCAATTACATGGATATAATCTGAGATCGATCGTGTTTCTCCACTGCCGAGGCAGAAGACACCCTTTGCAGCGCCGCCGCGCTGCCCTAAGAGAAAAAACGCGAGTGCCGCATCATCACAATAAAGATACTCCCAGAGCTGCTTGCCAGCTGTAAACGCGACCGGCTCGCCTAGAAGCATACGGCTTACAGCAGAAGCAATCATAGTGGTAGGCTTGTCGTAAGGACCATAGACACTGAAGATTCGCACCCATGTAACAGGAAGGCCAATTTTTTCGCCTTCAAGAAGCGCGAGCTTTCCGGCGGCGTATTTGCAGATGCCGTATGCTAGTTTGGGATTGCAGGGCGTATCTCGCCCGATGCGCTCAAGTGCCTGCGGTCCATATTCCGCTTGACTGCCCGCGCCGAGGAAAACGCTACAACCAAGCTGCTTTGCTGCGTTCAGCGCAAGGAGAGTGCTGTTGATATTCTCCGTTTGGTAGTATATGCTATCGAACTTTGCTGGGCCTGTATGCTCCCAGCCAAGGTGAAAAAATGCATCCGTCGCACCATTGATCAGATCGGGCAGACGATGCAATTCCGCCAGAGGACACTCGATTACCTCAACTAACGGACTTGCGGAGATGCGATCCTTTTTATGAGACTCCGCACGCAAAACCGCGACAACTCGCACGCCATTCTGGACGCATGCACGTACGAGCGCTGTGCCGATCATGCCGGTTGCGCCTGTAATTACTACTCGCTCCATTCTAAATTCTCCATCAGCGGGATGAGCATATTATGTTCTAGTTCCTCACGCGTGAGGAAAGGCGCCATATCCTCCAGCGGGAGGGAGACCATTTGTCCATCAGGGGTCTGACGGGAGGTAACCTTAGGCTCGACTGGCTGTTTTGCGCCAACGAACACCTCGCAGATCAACGGCCTAGGCTGCGAAAGTATCTCGTTTAAGCGCGTGTTAAGCTCTTCACAATTATGGACGGCGCAGTAAGGCAGGCCGTAAGCCTGGGAGATTTTCTCCAGCGCGGGAAAGCTTAAATCTCCGCTCTCGGGTCCGACGCCGACCAACGGCAGCCGGAAATAGGCGTTCTGCGTCTGCCGGATCGAATGATATCCGCCGTTGTTGATCACGAAAATTACGACTGGGTAGCCGTGATGTACAATGGTTTGCAGCTCTTGCAAATTCATCTGGATACTGCCATCTCCAGTGACGAGGATAGTGGATTTTCCGCTGTTTGCGACGCAAACACCTGTTGCAGCGGGCAAGTCGAAGCCCATCGACGCAGCCGAAACATTAGTGATGAAACGCATGCCCTCGTGAATCTGTGCGGCCTGACTGCCGACCACGCGCGCGGAGCCGCAGCTGACCACGATTGTGTCCGCGCTAGAGAGGCAGACGGTCATCTCGTGAAAGAAGGCGTATAGGTTAGCGGGCTCTCCGCTGTAATGGCATGGTAGTACGACGGGGTAGTTGCTTCGCCAGTTGGCGCATTGCGCGCGCCAAGTATCGCACGGGAGGAGCACCGCACAATTGTTCAGCGCGGTGATGAACTCATCCGCGTCGGCTCGGATGCAATCATCCACATACGAGCGATTCTTCTCCAGCTGCACGGGATCAATATCAACCAGACAGCGCCATGCGGCGCGCGCCCAGGTTTTTGTGTTAAACCCAATATGGGAAAAGCTCAGGCGGCTGCCGAGGCAAAGGAGGCAGTCGCAATTCTGTACCGCGAAATTGCCCGCGCGGTCGCCCGTCATGCCCGTGCGCCCGACAAAACAGGGATCGTCCGAGGCAATCGCGTCAACGCTGCTGGCGGTGGTCACAACGGGAACCTGGAGAGTGTGGACGAGATGCAAAAAGTTTTCGTGCGCGCCGGAGAGGCGAATTCCGTTGCCCGCGAGAATCAGCGGACGCTCCGCTGAAAGCAGGCGATCAATCACCACGCGCGCCGTTTCGAGCGAAACGTGCGGGAGAGCATCGTCTTCCGACTGATAGCCTACGAGGGTATCGGTTTCGATGATAGCGGCCTGCACATCCAGCGGCAGGTCGAGCCAGCAGGGGCCTGGGCGGCCTGCACATGCCAGATACAGCGCCTTTTCCAGACAATAGCGGATGCGAGCGGGCTCATGCACCGTTTCACAATATTTGGTCATGTTACGCACGGAGCCAATGATATCAAACTCCTGCACGCCGAGTGTTCTTAGCGGAAGGCCGGAGGCATAGACGCTGGTTGCCCAGCGAACCTGACCGGAGAGCACGAGCATAGGAACCGAGCCGACATAGGCGCCCATCACGCCCGTAATGGCGTTGGTCGCGCCGGGGCCGGTGGTGACGCAGACGGCGGCGGGCTTGCCCGTGACACGGGCGTATGCGTCTGCCGCCATGGAGCAGGCCTGCTCATGATGCTGATAAGTAACGCGAAGTCCCGTTGCATGACCAAGGGAATCGTTGAGATGCATGGAACCCCCGCCGACCACGCTGAAGACATCCGTGACGCCGCGCGAAAGCAGAATGTCTGCAATATAGTCGGAAACCTTCTGCCTCATTCGTCAATCCCTCCATGGTCTTTGAATGCCCAGAGTTTATTCATCAAAAAATTCAACGGCACGGTCAGTATGAGACGGAGAGCCGGCGCGAGATACGCTGATATGTGAAGCACCTGTACGAAGAGCAACATCAATACCGTGGAAAAACAAAAGCTCACGCCATAGGAAAGATACACCTTGCCCAGCGCACGCCATCCCACAGTTTCGCGCTTTTCCTTAAAGATAAATCGACTGTTCCAGAAGTAGGAGTTGAGAACGCTCAGCACAAACCCTGCGGCGTTGGCCAGCAAATAATGTAAGCCAAGCGCCAGTAGCAGATAGTAGATACCAAGTGAAATGAGCGTATTGGAAACACCCACCACGCCGAACTTCATAAACTGACCGAACAGCGTTTTAAAATTCAGCCGCTTGCGGGGGAACTCGGGTGGAAGATCGTTTTGCTGCGAAGTTTTAGGCATAGGTTACATCCGCGCGCTTTCGCGAAGGATGATTTCGGCCATGTCGTTTATCATCTCGTCCGTCATTCCGGGATAAACGCCGACCCAGAACGTATCCGTTACGACGCGGTCGCTGTTTGCAAGCGAACCGACAACGCGATAGCAGGTAGAATCCATCTCGCTCATGCAGGGTTGGCGCAGTATGTTGCCGGAAAAGAGCATGCGCGTCTGCACGCCCGCCGTTTCGACGCGTTGAACAACAGTTTTGCGCGAAACACCATTTATACAAGTAAGAAGGAAACCAAACCAGCTGGGGTTACTGTTCGGCGCGGGTTCGGGCAACAGAAAGCGATCGGATGCGCACTCCAGTTTCGCGCGTAGCCGTTTCCAGTTCTGGCGTCGGCGCTCGATGAAGGCGGGCAGCTTTTCGAGCTGTTCACAGCCGATAGCCGCTTGTAGATCCGTCACCTTCAGGTTGTATCCAAGGTGGCTGTAAATGTATTTGTGGTCATATCCCTTTGGCAACTCGCCGAATTGCCCATCGAAGCGGTGTCCGCAGAAATTGTCTGTGCCGCTAGGGCAGACGCAGTCGCGCCCCCAGTCGCGCAGGCTCAGCGCTATGCGGCTCAAGAGAGGATTATTGGTGTAGACCGCACCTCCCTCGCCCATAGTCATATGGTGAGGTGGATAAAAGCTACTGGTGCCGATGTCGCCCCAGACTCCAGTGTAGCGACATTCGCCTGATATGGTATATTCTGCGCCAATTGCGTCACAGTTGTCCTCAACGAGCCAGAGGCCGTTATGGTCACAAAATGCGCGCACTGCGCCGAGATCGAATGGGTTGCCCAGCGTATGCGCAAGCAGCACGGCTTTGGTGCGCGGACTAAGCGCCGCTTCCAGTTGGCTTACATCCGCGTTGTATTGCGGCAGTGTGATATCCAGAAACACAGGAATCGCACCGTACTGCAAAATCGGAGCAATGGTGGTCGGAAACCCGCAGGCAACGGTGATGACCTCGTCGCCCGGCATGATGCGTCGTTCTTTGAGTTTAGGTGAGGTGAGTACCATAAACGCAAGTAGGTTTGCTGAAGAACCGCTGTTGACCAGATGAACGAATTTAACGCCCAATAATTCAGCAAAGGACTGCTCAAACCGATCGCTGAAGCGTCCCGTGGTCAACCAAAAATCCAATGTAGCGTCTGTCAGCGCGCAGAGTTCGCGCGCGTTGAACACTCGACCTCCATAAGAAATGCGCCCGCCTTTTTGATAGGGGAAACGATGTTCCAAAAAATCGTGATAATATTGCTCGACCAGAGCTTTGATCTGTTCGCGTGCCTCTGCTTCATTAAGCCAGGTTTTCATTCGGGGGCCTCCTTATA
The DNA here is from genome assembly GCA_030695285.1 of Eubacteriales bacterium. Classification (GTDB taxonomy): domain Bacteria; phylum Bacillota; class Clostridia; order Christensenellales; family CAG-138; genus UBA7703. The sequence goes on from JAUYTF010000397.1 coordinate 6,950, forward strand.
AAACGCGGCGATCTGTTCATCCATGATTTCAGGTATGTTTTTTCCATTTAGCCAGACCTTTGTCCACTCGCAAGTTCGGGATACCGCCTCTGACACATGCCACCTTGGCTTCCAACCAAATGTTGCCTTGAGTTTGGCGCAGTCCAGACGTAGGGCTGCCGCCTCGTGTGGTGCATTTGGCTCCGAGAGGTTGATCCAGCGAATGCCTTCACCCCAGTGGTGACAAAACAGATCTACCAGTTCGCCGGTCGAAATGCAGTCGCAGCTATCTGGACCAACGTTATAGGCTCCCTCAATTCGCTTGTCATTATATTGTCGTTCGGCGATGAGCAGATAGGCAACAAGAGAATCAAGCACATGTTGGTAAGGACGTATGGAATAGAGATTTCTCACGCGGATCGGTTGCTCTGCCGCGGCAGAGCGAACGCAATCCGGTATGATGCGGTAGGACGCAAAATCGCCTCCTCCGATGACGTTTCCAGCACGCGCGGTGGAAACAGCGCAGTCTGATTTGGAGAAGAATGCGCTTCTATAGCTGTGTGTTACCAACTCTGAGCAGGATTTGCTGTTTGAGTATGGGTCAAATCCGTCCAAAGGCTCATCCTCGCGATATCCCTCCTCACGCTCGGTGTTCTTATATACCTTGTCCGTGGTCACATTCAAAAAGGAGCGAACACCGCCGTTGAGGCGTGCGCATTCCAAGAGGTTGACCGTGCCCATGACGTTGATGTCATAGGTATCCATGGGAATTTTATAGCTCTCGCGTACGATCGGCTGTGCAGCCATATGGAACACGATCTCGGGAGCCGCGTTTTGAAAAGCACGGCGCAGACTATTAAAGTCGCGAGTATCGCCGTACAGTGAGTTCATATTCTGTTCTAATCCTGCGAGTGAAAACAGATTTGGTTGCGTCGGCGGGTCAAGCGAATAGCCCGTCAACTGCGCATGTGCGCCAATGAGCATGCGGCTCAACCACGCGCCTTTGAAACCGGTGTGTCCGGTCAGAAAAACTCTCTTTTTTTGCCAAAATGAAGTATTCATGGAGTGTATTGCTCCGTTTCGAATTTACGATTACTGGCAGATGTTACCAAACCTTCCAGGGGGCGTTTCCGTTTGCCCAGAGATCCTCCAACTTCTGCTTGTCTCGTTGGGTATCCATGCACTGCCAGAATCCATCGTGATGATAGGCCATCAGTTCGCCATCATGTGCCAGTCCTTCTAGAGGATTTCTTTCAAAGACGGAGGCGTCACCTTCTGTAATATAGTCGAACACTTCGGGGTTGAGCACCAAGAATCCGCCGTTGATCACGCGTCCGTCCGTGTGCTGCTTTTCGCGAAATTTGGTCACCTTGCCCGATTTATCAAACTCGATAATCCCGAATTG
>JAUYTF010000403.1 GCA_030695285.1 Eubacteriales bacterium
CCACGCGCAGTGCGGGAAACGCCTCCAGAAGAAGACCGCCCATCATGCGGCAGATGTCCATTGAGCGCATGGCAAAGCGCTTGTCCGCGCGGCGGGCAATGACCTTGAAGCTCGCCTGATCAAGCCCCTGTATGCGACGTGCGACGAGTGTTTTTGCCGCCTCGACCATTTGCTCCCAGTCTTTTTCCACTGCCAGAGCCGGGCTGATCGAATGGATGCCAAATACGCGCGTGAGTTTATCTGCGGCTTCGTCCATCGACTCGATTGGAATATCAAAGACGAACACGCGCCCCTGCTCGCGTACAACTTTGACGCGAAGCGGGCGCAGCGCGAGCGAAATACGCTTCATGAGGCTGCGCTCAAAATACGGGCGGTTGAGCCCCTTGAGGTGGATTTCCGCATAGCGGACGAGCATGACTGCTTGCATTTGATTCTCCGTTTTGTGGTTGATTTTTTGTTAAGAACGGGCTAATCGCCGTTTGGTTCTCTAAATATTCGAATAGATTGTTGGCTTGCACGGCTATTCTACCGATGTGTTAATAAAATTATCTGCGCTGAAAGCGCCGCAGGAACGTGACCTGCTCGGCCAATGTCGCAGCTGCCGCGTCCATCTCTTCCAGTGTGTTAAACGGGCAGAGGCTAACGCGCAGAGCACCCTCCGCGCGGGCACCCGTGATACCCATCGCGCCAAGCATTCTATTCTGCCCTTTTTTGTGCGTGGAGCAGGCGCTGCCGGTGGAGACGTAGATCTCAAGCTCGGAGAGCGCATTGACCAGCACCTCGCCGTGCACGCCGGGGAAGGAGACGTTGAGGATGTGCGGCGCACCCGCTTCCGATGCGGGACCGTTGAGAAGCACATCCGGAATCGTGCTCAGGTTTTGCCAGAGCCGGAGCTTGCACGATCTCATATTGGCGATCCACTGCGCCTGATGTGCGCGATATTGCATGAGCGCCGCGTCGAGGCCAAGTATTCCGGGTACGTTCGTCGTGCCGGAGCGCAGGTTTCTCTCCTGTCCGCCGCCCGCTTGCCCGCCCGCGAACCTGACGCCGCTTTTGACATACAGCGCGCCGACGCCCTTTGGCGCGTGAAACTTATGCGCGCTGATGCTGTAGAGATCGGCGGCAATGGGCACAAACGGTAGCTTGCAAAACGCCTGTACCCCGTCGGAGTGCAGCAGGGCAGCGGGCGCGTGCTGTTTGAGCAATGCAAGGATTGCGTCGAGGTCGTTGACCGCGCCGACTTCGTTGTTGACGTGCATCACGCTCACCAGCGCGGTTTCCGCCGTGAGCGCCGCTTCCAGCGCGGAGAGGTTTATCGTTCCGTCCGCGTTGAGCCCTATGAATACGACCTCGGTGTCCGGGGCGTCTTCCAGCGCGCGAAAAACCTCATAGACGGAGGGATGCTCGCCCGCGGTGGTGACGATGCGCCGCTTCACTCGCAGGGGTTTGAGCAAACCTGTGATCGCAATGTTGTTTGATTCTGTCCCGCCGGAGGTATAGAGCAGTTCTCCGGTTACGCAAAAAAGCGCAGCGGCTAATCGTGCGCGCGCGGCTTCGACCGCCTTTTCGGCGGCGACGGCGGGTTTATAAGCGCTGGCGGGATTGTAGAATTGCTCGGTCATGGCGCGGTAAGCCGCATCCGCCGCCTCCGGCAGAACGCGCGTGGTCGCGCTGTTGTCGAGATAGATCATGAGCGATCACTCCGTAAAAACTGCTTCAAAATGCCCTGTTTCAGCGCGCGAAAAGCGCGCATTGGCAGTATAGCACATTCTTGCGCGCTTTGCTCGTTTTTTCGGTTTCCGAAAATTGACGTTGCTTGCCTAACTTCCCCTTCAAATAGCGTTGGACTTTTTTCCCGGCGTGCGCTATTTGCTGAATCTCTCGAGCAAATAGCCGTAGCCCTGCGCTTCCAGCTCCTCCAGCGGTACAAAGCGAAGCGCAGCGCCGTTGATGCAGTAGCGAATGCCGTTGGGCGATTCGTGATCCCCCTCAAACACGTGCCCCAGATGCGAGTCTCCCGCGCGGGAGCGCACCTCCACGCGGCGCATGCCGTGGCTGCTGTCCGTGCGCTGCACGACCACCGAGGGCTCGACCGGCTGCGCGAACGAAGGCCAGCCGCAGGTGGACTGATACATGTCGTCCGACGCGAACAGCGGTTCACCCGTGACGATGTCCACATACAGCCCGCGCCGCTTGCTGCCGTAAAACGCGCTGGTAAAGGGCGGCTCGGTCGCGCTCTTTTGCGTGACGGCAAACTGCTCCGGTGTGAGTCTGGCGCGAACTTCCGCCTCGTCCGGCTTGCGGTATCGCCCCGCGTCGATTGTGCGCTTGGAGAGGCGTGCGATCTCGGCAAAGGGGATGTGGCAGTAGCCGTTGGGATTCTTGTCCAAATAGTTCTGGTGATATTCTTCCGCAGGGAAGTAGTTGACGAGCGGGCCGATCTCCACAGCAAAGCGCGGCGTGCGCGCGCGCTCGATGGCGGCGATGCGCTCCACAGTATCCTGCGATGCTGGATCCGCAAAATAGATGCCCGCCTGATACTGCGTGCCGATGTCGTGCCCCTGCCGGTTGACCGCGGTTGCGTCCACCACCTCGAAATAGGCAAACAGCAGCTGGTCGAGGCTCACGCGCGCGGGGTCATAGGTGATTTTAACCGTCTCACGGAATCCGGTTTTTCCGGCGCAGACGGTCTTGTAGTCCGCGTCCTGTTCGCCAGTGCCGTTGGCATAACCACTCTCTGCGTCGAGCACGCCGGGGATGGACTGCATGAGCTGTTCCATGCCCCAAAAGCACCCGCCCGCGAGGTATATGATGCTTGTTTCTTTCTGTTCCATAGGATGTAGCTCCTTTGTGAGCAATCTTGCTTACAAGTGCATCGTAGCATTTACGAAAGCATCTGTCGAGAGACGAGGTCACATAACAGTAGGATGGGGTATGAATAATCTACTGCTCTACCCCAACTATTGACGGAGAGCCAATAAAAAAGCCCGCGTGAGCGGGCAAGCAGAATTGATTATCCGGCAACATCCGGCTGTTTCTTTTTGAAAACGCGCAAGAGCAGTAGCACGGAAAACACGCACAGCGAGATCATGCAAAGCAGCGACGCAATCATTGACACGATGCTCGCGATCTGCAACCATTCGCTTACGAGCGCAGCGCCTTGGCCCGCGCTTCTTTGAAACGCGTATACAAACAGCGGGATTGTCACGAGCAGATTGGCAAGCGCAATCCAGCCAATCGGCTTGCGAAATGCGGTTGCCTTGCGCGCGGCGAGATAAAGGGCAAGACCGCCGAAGAGGGAATAATTACGAAACGCAAGCACCAGAAGCGGATACATGAGCACGGGCATTGCGTAGCCCCGCGCTCCACTCAGAATCATCAGAACGAGAGGAACAAGGAACGGGACGAATAACAACACAGCGGCGAGCGTGCCATAGATCTTGCCCCAAGGCGACGGTTTCCCCGTAGCGGTGGAGGAGAGTGGCACGGTCGGCTGCTCCTGATGGCTAGTAAATGCGGTTACGATATCATCCGCAACGCTGTTTTGCGCGGCGAGATTGGGGCGCTTGCCGATCATTCGCTTGGGGTCTGTGACGATTTTATACTGCATGCTGGATGCGCTGCCTCCAAATTTTAGTCAGGTGATGCATTGTATACGTTCTACTCAGTCTCGGGCGCTTGCTTCGGCTGCTTTTGAAAGAGCCTCTTAACCAGCAGGATGGCGAGAATGGCGAGCGCGACGACGATGACATTGAAGACCACGACGGCCGAGATGACGACGGCGAAGACAGCGCCGAGCGGCTCAGTCGCGCCGGAAGCAAGGCCGGACGCACTGGCGAGCAGCTGCCCGGTGGTCAGCGCGACGAGCGCAGCCACCCCGCCCCAGCCGAACCATTGGCGAAAGATGTGCGCGAGCAAACTCGCGAGCACGAGCAGCACCAGCCCGAGCGCAACAAGGGGAAAGAGCTCCGCAAGCATGAGATAATCGAACAGGATCGACCCGCTCATAATGCTGCCGGCAATCGCGGTGAGAAACATAAACAAAATCGGTGCCCAGAGCAGCACCGCGCCTGAAACGGCAAGAATCTTGGTGAGCGCATCTTTTTGCTTCGGGTTCATAGCGGCGCCTCCGATTTATTAGGATTTTATTGCAGGAAAAAAGAGGATCATGTGTTTTGCAAGTACAGTATATCGAAAAAACCGTCGCGTGAACAGAGCGAATAAC
>JAUYTF010000404.1 GCA_030695285.1 Eubacteriales bacterium
GGCAATCTGGCAACCGGCATCGGACTAGCGGTGCTCTACGTGGTGGTCATCGTCGTGCGCCAGATCATAGAGCCGAAGATCATCGGCGACCGTGTCGGTCTGCATCCCATCGTGACGCTGCTGAGCATGGTTCTGGGTACCTACCTCTTCGGCGGCATCGGTCTTTTCGGTTTGCCGATCTCGGTTGCGCTCATTCATGCGCTCCAAAGAGAAGGCGCGATTCACCTATATAAAATCCGCGATGACGAGCCTACCACTGGCACCGCGGAGTATGAAGCCACACCCGCTGCATCTGCGCCGCCCACTGCCGACCCGCCTGCGACAAAGAAGAAGCCGCGCAAACCAAAGTCCTAAAATAGAGCATACTGATGCTTTCATCCGATGGGCACTCTGCCCTAAAACAGCCACGTGGAATAACCGCGTGGCTTTCTGATTCTCTATGTGTTTTTTGGATAAAAAGATTTTCGTTCGTGGAGGCTGGTGCTTGATAGGATCATACATATTACGCACAGCTGGTTTTCATCCGCTCTTCGAAAAACAAGCCCGCCGGTATTCCCGGCAAGCTTGTTCTCGTCAAATCGTGCTTTTCGGCGACGCGTATTGCGAAATAACCGCTTCCGCCGCTTTGATGCCGTCGATCGCGGCAGAAACGATACCGCCCGCATAGCCTGCACCCTCGCCGACGGGATACAGCCCCGCACAGGATGCGCTCTGCATGTTTTCCCCGCGGAGGGTGCGAAGCGGCGCGCTCGTGCGCGTCTCTACAGCGGTGAGCACCGCGTCTTCCCGGTCAAAGCCCCGCAGCTGTCTGCCGAAGGCTTTCATTCCTTCAGCTACGCCCTGCGCCACAAACGGCGGCAGCACGCGCCATAGGTCACAGCCGGTGACGCCGGGGCGATAGGATGGCACAACCGCGCCAAACCCGCGCGGCACTTCCTTGCGCAGAAACGCGCCGAGCGTGCTGGCGGGCGCCTGGCCGTTTCCGCCGCCCGCGAGAAACGCCGCGCGCTCCATGTCTTTTTGAAAGCGCATTCCGCCGAGCGCATCACCCGCAAAATCACCGGGGTATACCTGCACCACGACTGCGGCGTTGGCGTTTTTGGCGTTTCGGGCATAGTTACTCATGCCGTTGACCACGATCTCGTCTTTTGCAGAGGCACTGCCAATCACACTGCCGCCGGGGCACATACAGAAGGTATACACGCCGCGCTCCTTGTGCTGCGCGCTGAGTCGATATTCCGCCGCGCCCAGGCGCGGGTGTCCCGCGAGTGCGCCCAGCTGCGCGCGGTCGATCATGTCTTGCGGATGCTCCACGCGTACGCCGACCGCAAAGGGTTTGGGCGACATAGCGATGCCCGCGTCAAACAGCATCTGATACGTATCCCGTGCGCCCTGACCGATAGCGAGCAACAGCGCAGCGCAGTCCACCGTTTCGTAGCCGGCGGATGAAGCGAACTTTGCCCGCGTGAGTCTGCCGTCTTTTTGCTCCAACCCTGTCAGCGTGGCGCGAAAGCGCACCTCGCCGCCAAGCCGCTCAATCTCCCGGCGCATGGCGGCGACCACGCCGCGCAGGCGGTCGGTGCCGATGTGCGGCTTGGACGCAGCAGCGATCTCTTCCGGCGCGCCAAAGCGCACGAACGTGCGCAAGACCAGATCTCCCCGCGCGTCCTTGCTGCGCGAGGTGAGTTTGCCGTCTGAAAACGTGCCTGCTCCGCCCTCGCCAAACATGACGTTGGAGTCTTCGTCCAGCTCGCCCGTCGCCCAGTAGTGCTCGACGCGCTCGGCGCGCTGCTTGATTGGATCTCCGCGCTCCAGCACGAGCGGCGCGTAGCCATGCTTTGCCAGTTGATACGCGGCAAACAGTCCCGCTGGGCCAAGGCCTGCGACGATCACGCGACCGCGCAGATGTTCCGTCCCGGCCGGAATCTCCCGCTCGCGCTCTTCTGTATATGCGTCCACATGCGGGTTTGCACGCGACAGCAGGCGCTTAGCCGCCGCATCGTCGAGATCGACAACCGCAGAGAGCAGAAAGAATACATCCTGCTTTCTGCGCGCGTCCAGTGCGCGGCGCGTGACCCGCGCGCTCAAGACCTGTGCTGCTTCCAGTCCAACCAGGTTTGCAATACGCTGCGGGAGCAGCTCGTCGCCCTCTGAAATCGGTTGCTTGATGTTGTTGACGCGCAGTTTCATGCTAATCTCTCCTGTGGTGATGGTTTTCTAATATGGACGATTGGAGCGACATCTTGCGATATTCTGTCGAATAAGAACGGCGGAGCTGATGCCCCGCCGCTGTTCATCGCTATTGCTCTACTATTTAGGCTGCTCGATGGTCACCGTCACTTCGGCGACGGAAAGCGTCGTCGTGAGCTCTATGGTGGCCTCCGTGTCCCGCACAAGAACCGAGATCGGCAGCTTGTAGACCCCGGGCGTAAGTCCGGTTACATCCACAAACAGCTGCACATCGCTGCGCGAGAGCATACTCACAAGGCTATAACGCCCCTCGACGCTCAAATCCGCAGCCGTGATGCTCAGCGTTACGTTTGCCCTGCCTTGTTTGCCGTACACGTGAATCTCCAGCTGCTCAAACTTCTGCGTGATGACCATCTCGCGCACTTCAAGCAGGATGGAAACCGTCGTGCTGTCGAGCAGGCGAACGCCTTCCGGCACGATCAGGGTGCCGCTGACGGTCGTCGTTGTGTCCAGTCCGTTGACTGCAATCGGTTCTATCGAAATGCTGTCGATCTGATCCAGTGCCGCCTGTTCACCCACGAGGCGCACGGATACAGGTGTCGAGACCGCTTTGATGATCTCGTGGTTCGCGGCAAGATTATCAGCCCCGACCAGCGAGCTCTCTACGTCCACCGGAACGCTTTTCTTGGGATAGATTGGCAAGCGCACCGTAGAGGTCGGCAGCGTGCCTATGATGATACTCGTTGAGACGATCTCGTCATTCTTGTCGAAAAACGTTACGTCAAACGTACTGTAGATCGTACTGGTGCGGTTTGATAAATCCACCTCGCACTCACCGTGCGTAATGGTGGAAATATCCGTCATCGGCCCCGTGATATCAAGCCGCGCAGTGGTGGAGAGCGCGTCCATATCCGCCCAGTATCCCTCCGGCAACTGCGCAGTAAACGATGTGGTGATCGGAATCGTCTTTGTAACCAGCGTGTCAATCTCAACGCGCACCGTCGCCGGAGAAATCGACTGCACGACACCGAGCGCCGAGGTAACCGTCGCTTGTATCGGGAGGTCGTATTCGCGCGCCTCGCTGATATTGCGAAGGCTGATCGAGGCGATGATCGAGCGTGACGTTACATTCACATAGTTGGTGATCTGGGTGCGCACCTTAACGGTCACATCCTGCAAAATCTCCGCGCGATCGCCGCGCACGCAGTATCCTTGCGCAATCAACTCCGCTTCGCCGTCAAAACTCGTTGCAACATTGGGAATTTCCTTCTCGCGCATCGGTTTCTGATCTGTGAGCACATATCCCCAGAGCAACATGGCAAACACAAGCGCGATCACCTTGAGCGCAAGATTTTTCGTAAAGAAGCTCTTAAGCCCCAGCAGAAGTTTCGCTTTGTCGATTTTAGGAATTTTCATGCGATCCCTCCGTTGGTTTGCGCTTGATCCAACTGAAAGCTGAAGCGTTGCCCGTCTGTAAAAACAGGCTCTCCAGCACATTGGCAAGTGCTTTTGCGTCGATGTAACGCACGAGTTTCCCGTCCCGCGCGATGGAGATGGCTCCCGTTTCTTCGGAGACAACGATGGTTACGCTGTCGGAAACCGTGGAGACGCCAAGCGCCGCGCGGTGGCGTGTGCCCAACTCGCGGGAAACCGCGAGGTCGTCCGAGAGCGGCAGGAAGCAGCCCGCGGCAAGGAGCATTGCGCCGCGAACGATCACCGCGCCGTCGTGCAGCGGGGTATTCGGTTCAAATATGTTTTCGATCAGCGCGCCGGAGAGTATGCCTTCGATGCGCGTACCCGTGCCGACGAGGTCGCCCAGGCCGGTTTTTTGCTCAAACACGATCAGCGCGCCCACGCGCCGGTGCGAAAGCGAGAGTATCGCCGTTTGCATGTCGCGAATCAATGCGGTATTTCGCACGCTGGTGGCGTCAAACCAACCCTTGCCAAGCCGCTTGCCGCTTCTTCCTAGCTTCTCGAGCATGCGCCGAATCTCAGGCTGAAACAGGATGAACAGCACGATGATGATGGAGCCGGATGTCAGTATGGAATCTAGCAGCCAGCCGAGAATGGTGAGCGAAAAGATCTGGGCAAAGAGCGAGCACAGGAATAAAAGCCCAACGCCTTTGAGTACCTCGTATGCGCGCGTTTCCTTTGTCCAGATGATGAGCTTATAGATCAGCACGGTAATGATCGCGATATCGAGAATGTCCTGTACGAAGAACTGCGAAAAGCCGCTTGCTAGCGCGTTAGTAATGCTGGTATACGACAATTTTGCGTTCTCCTTTCACCGCGCTATATCCGCGCAAAAAGTGCGCGGGTAGCTGCGGCTATTATTCGATCACATGGCCGGCAATATCCGTTTCGTAAGCGATTACTTTTTCGTTGAGCGTTTTGCCCGTGAGCTTGCCGGACTCCTCGTATTCCCGCACGGCGAGCTCAGAGAGCTCTTTTTGCCTGCGCAGGCCTTCGTCGTCCAGCATCGGCTCTTCGATGGGAAGGCCGTCCAATTTACGAACTCTTGTCTTCATGATGTTCCCCTGCCTAGTATTTCTATTATAGCATACCGTTCAAGCCTTATCGCCGAAATAATTTGAATTTTCCGTGGCGTTTTATCGCATACTGATTCGTTTTATGCACAGCCGCTACGATAATTCCCGCTTCGTTCGCATCATCGGGTGAAAGTTACGGTACGTGATGAAAACCAAGCGAACACCATTTTCAGCTGTTCGTTTTCGTTTTCGCGCATGTCCCTGTTCCACAGTTTGGCTTAAAGCATCTTCTGCTTTATTATTTGCACAAGATCGTGATAAAATCAAGTAAAAGCATATCATTTCCTGCTGATTTGGGAGGTTTTATGTCCATTCTCCTCTACCACGGCTCCTCCACCGGCGTTATCCATACACTGCAACCGTTCACGGCAGACCACGGTAAGCCATACGTTTATTTTTCGACCAATGCCGTTTCTGCGGTGTTTCACGCGGCGCGCGCAATCGAGCGCCCGTATTACTGGGTGCCTTACGGATATGATGCGCAAGGCAAAATCGTCTACACCGAGGTTTGGAAAAACGCATTTTCAGACGTTTTCTCCGGCAAGACAGGGTATCTTTACTGCTGTGAGGCAGATGATAAAACGCTGCTGCGCTTTCCCACGCATCGGAGCCTGCGTGTATCGACGCAAGCGGTTGCAGTCTCTAAGTGTGAGCGCATCGAAGACCTTTGCGTATGGCTGCTGCAGCGTGAGCAGGAAGGCTGGCTCAGCATTCAAAGATACGAAACGCTCACCCCCGCGCAACTCTCGCTTTGGCACGGCATGGTATTGGAAGAACTCATTACGCGCTTTTCCGGCGCAGCACCGGATAACCCTTACATACGCTTTGTGCAGGAACGGATGCCCGCTGTCTGGGAGCGGTTTTTGCACGAATCGCAGTAAACACTTCAAGAATCGCATTTTAAGAAAACACGCCGCTCAGAACAGGCAGCGCGTTTTTGTTGACATATACAGCAAAAAAAACGATTACCCGGCGGCGTTCGGATCGCGCAATATGCACCAGAACGGAAAATTGTCGCCGGGTTTTCCAGAGTTCTGCCTTGGTTTGCTTGAACGATCAGTCATTCTTCACCGTTGGCGTCCAGTATTGTCCGCCGTAGACGTCCGTGATGCGATAGGTCATCTGCCAGTTGACGCCGTCGCCAAGCGGGGCGTTGCCGATCTCCCACTCACCCGTCGCAATCATCTCTTCACCGAGATAGTAGGCATCGTTGAACGAGCCGTCGTAGTTGTAATAATCACAAAGAAAATCGATTTTATCTCCCGCAAATATTTCCACCAGCCCCTTCATGACCGTTTCTGTTGAGGCGGTGTCATAGTCATATTGCGCGCCGCGCACGATGCCGTAGGGGTTTTCATTGGTGAACTCCAGTATGATATTCACACGCGTGCCGTTGAGCATCGCCGGAACACGGCCGAGTATGGTATAACTCTCGTCAATCTGGTCTTCGCTGACGAGATAGTAGGCGACGATCTGCCCGTTGAGCGAAAGCCACGTGCCGTCATATGCCATGATGAGGTCGTTGTCCGCGTCATAGTCG